>JACMQP010000204.1 GCA_014376915.1 Ramlibacter sp. | reverse complement strand
CGGCATCCAGAGCGGCTTCGATTTTCTGGGCCAGCCGGCCGGCTTCGACATCGGCGAAGGCTGGCTGCGCTACGACTCCAACGACCCGTACTGGAAGGCCTTCCTGGTCGGCCTGGTCAACACGCTGCGGGTCGCGGTCACTGGCATCGTGCTGGCGACCGTGCTTGGGACGCTGCTGGGCATCGGCCGCTTTTCACGCAACGCGCTGGTGCGTGGCCTGTGCTACGGCTACGTGGAGCTGATGCGCAACATCCCGGTGCTGCTGCAGCTGCTGATGTGGTATCTGCTCCTCAGCGAATACCTGCCCGCTGCCGATGCGCCGCTGACGCTGGGCCACGTGGTGTTCCTGAGCAAGAATGGCCTGTCGTATCCGCTGCTGGTCTGGGAAACCGGCCACACCCTGGCCGCAGCCGGTCTGCTGATCGCGATCGCGGCCGGCCTGTGGTTCGCCCGCGCGGCGCGCGTTCGCTTCGCGCACACCGGCACGCCGCAGCCGGTGGCCTGGATCGTGTTGCTCTTGCTGGTCGGCCTGCCCGCCATCGGCTGGCTGGCCGGCGGCGCTCCGCACCACCTCGAACTGCCCAGGGTGGGCGACTTCCAGGTCGAGGGCGGCGGCTCGCTCAGCCCGGAGTTCCTGGCGGTGCTGCTGGGCCTGTGGTTCTACACATCGGCCTACATCGCCGAGGTGGTGAGGGCCGGCATCGCGTCGGTGCCGGCCGGGCAGCAGGAGGCGAGTGCGTCGCTCGGGCTGTCGCGCTGGCGCACGATGCGGCTGGTGGTGTTGCCGCAGGCCCTGCGGCTGATCGTGCCGCCGCTCACCAACCAGTTCCTCAATCTCACCAAGAACTCGTCGCTGGCGGTGGCGGTGGGCTACCCGGACCTGGTGTCGATCGCCAACACTTCGATCAATCAGACCGGCCGGGCGGTGGAGTGCATCTCCATCATCATGCTGGTCTACCTGTCGACGTCGCTCGGCACCTCGTTGCTGATGAACTGGTTCAACCGGCGCGCCGCGCTGAAGGAGCGCTAGGCCATGGCCTACGCCTTCCAGCCGATTCCGCCTCGCGCCGCGCCCGCCCGTGTCACCGGGACGCTGCCGTGGCTGCGACACAACCTGTTTTCCAGTGTTGCGAACGCGCTGGCAACGCTGCTGCTGCTGGCCGTGCTGCTGTGGGCGCTGACCGCGGCCTGGCGCTGGGGCGTCGCCAATGCCGTCTTCGCCGCCGACGCCGACCAGTGCCAGGCGGCGCGCGGCACCGGCGCCTGCTGGGGCGTGATCCGCGAAAAGGGTCGCTTCATCCTGATGGGGCGCTATCCATTTGCGGAACACTGGCGCCCGGTGCTCGCCACCGTGTTGCTGCTGGGACTGGTCGTCGCCAGCGGTTCGCGCCGGTTCTGGAACGCATGGCTGGCAGGGCTGTGGATCGGGGGACTCGCGGCCTTCCTGCTGCTGATGGGCGGCGGTTACTTCGGCTTGACCAGGGTACCGACCGACCTGTGGGGCGGCCTGCCGCTGACGGTGCTGCTCAGCGTGGTCTCGATGGCGCTGGCCTTTCCGCTGGCGGTGCTGGTCGCGCTCGGGCGGCGCTCCAACCTGCCGGCCATCAAGTCGCTGTGCGTGATCTACATCGAACTGGTGCGCGGCGTGCCGCTGATCTCCGTGTTGTTCATGGCGTCGTTCATGTTCCCGCTGTTCCTGCCGGTGGGAAAATCGCCCGACGTGCTGATCCGCGTGGTGGTCGGCATCACGCTGTTCGCGGCGGCCTACATGGCGGAGATCGTACGCGGCGGACTGCAGACGGTGGGCCGCGGCCAGGCCGAGGCGGCAGCCAGCATCGGCCTGTCGTACTGGCAGACCCAGCGCAAGGTCATCCTGCCGCAGGCGCTCGCGGCGGTGGTGCCTGGCATCGTCAACAATTTCATCGCCCTGTTCAAGGACACCTCGCTGGTGACCATCGTTTCGCTGTACGAGCTGTCGGGTGCCCTGTTGCTGGCGCTCGGCGCCGACCCGGACTGGCGGCCGTTCAAGATCGAGGGCTACATCTTCATCGTCGCCATCTATTTTTTCTTTTGCTTCCTCATGTCGCGTTACAGCCTGGGCATCGAACGCCGGCTGGCCCGCAGCAGCAGCCGCTGACACCAATCCATGACCGAACCCATCATTGCCTTCGAGCGCGTCAACAAGTGGTACGGCAACGACTTCCATGTGCTGCGCGACATCGACCTGTCGATCGCCCCCGGCGAGCGGGTGGTCATCTGCGGCCCGTCCGGTTCCGGCAAGTCGACCCTGGTGCGCTGCGTCAATGCGCTGGAGGACTATCAGGAAGGCCGGCTGACGGTCGCGGGCCATGTGCTGGGCGATGACGTCAAGGCCGTCGATGCGGTCCGGCGGCAGGTCGGCATGGTGTTCCAGCAGTTCAACCTGTTCCCTCACCTGACGGTGCTGGAGAACCTGATCCTCGCTCCGACCTGGGTCGCCGGCCTGCCGCGCCAGCAAGCCATCGAGCGGGCGATGGCGCAGCTGGAGCGGGTGCGGATCGCCGATCAGGCGAGCAAGTATCCGCTGCAGCTCTCTGGCGGCCAGCAGCAACGGGTGGCCATCGCGCGGTCGCTGTGCCTGACGCCGAAGATCATGGTATTCGACGAACCCACCTCGGCGCTGGACCCGGAGATGATCAAGGAAGTGCTGGACGTGATGATCGCACTGGCCGGCCAGGGCATGACCATGCTGTGCGTGACCCACGAGATGGGCTTTGCGCGCTCGGTCGCCGACCGCATCGTGTTCATGGATGAAGGGCAGGTTGTGGAGTCCAGCGAGCCCGCGCAGTTCTTCAAGGCGCCCCGCACCGAGCGCGGCCGCGCCTTCCTGGCTTCGATCCTCAACCACTGAAGCGTTAGCGCACTCAGGCCGGCCGGTCGTCGACGTGCAGCGGATTGACCGGCTCGGCCTGCTTCGGCTTGTCGATGCGCTCGTACTCGGAGATAACCTGGGCACCCAACAGCAGCAGCGTCGCCGCGATCTCCAGGCTCAGCAGCACGACGATGGCGGTGGTCAGTGAGCCGTAGACCACGTTGACCTGCGACAGCGTGCTGAAGTACCACACCAGGATGTGGCGCGTGATCTCCCACAGCAGGGCCGCCGTCACGCCACCGAGCAGCGCATGCTGCCAGGACAGCCGCCCGACCGGCATTACCATGTAGACCGACGTCAGCACGAAGATCTCGCCAGCCAGCCCCAAGAGGTAGAGCAACACGCCGGAAACACCGCTCAGCGAGAACTCGTAGCCGAGCAGGTGAATGCTGTTTTCGCCGATCGCCTGCAAGCTGGCCGAGACCAGCGTCACCACCAGCAGGCCAAAGCCCAGGCTGAGGATATAGGCGTAAGGCAGCAGCACCGAGATCCAGTAGCGACGCTTGCGCTTGGCGATCCGGTGCAGGAAGATCACCGACATCGCGTTTTCCAGCACCGTGAAGGCCAGCGAGCTGAAGAACAGCATGGTGCCCAGCAACACCCAGCCGATCACGTCGCGGTGCGTCAGGAAGTTTGAAAGTTCGCCGGCGATGGCCTTCGACTGGCCCGGCACCAGCCATTCGAGGTAGCGTCCGATCGTCACCAGCAGTTCGCCCTGGTCGACCCAATGCGACAGCGCGATCACACTCAGGATCAGCAGCGGCACGATCGACAGCAGCGCGTAATACGCCACGGCCCCGGCGAGCAGCAGGCCCTGGTTCTTCTTGAAGGCCTTGAGGACGCGCCAGGCGAACGTGCCCGGGTGCGTCATGACGTATTGAATTTGGTGACTGAGGATGCGCATTGGCTTTGAGTATGCCGCCCGGCGTCATCCGCGCGAAGACGGGGACCCAGGACATTCAGAAAAACGGCCGGCCCTACACATCGATTGCCGCTGCCGAGCCTGCCTGCTTTCTGAGTTCGAACTTCTGGATCTTGCCGGTCGACGTCTTGGGCAGTTCCCCGAACACGACGGCCCGCGGCACCTTGAAGCCGGCCAGGTGCTTCTTGCAGTGCGCGACGATGTCGGCGGCCGTGGTCGTGGCGCCCGCCTTCAGTTCGACGAAGGCGCAGGGAGTTTCGCCCCAGCGCTCGTCGGGCTTGGCGACCACGGCCGCGGCCAGCACGTCGGGATGGCGGTACAGCACGTCCTCGACCTCGATCGACGAGATGTTTTCGCCGCCCGAAATGATGACGTCCTTGCTGCGGTCCTTGATCTTGATGTAGCCGTCCGGAAACTGCACTGCCAGATCGCCGGTATGGAACCAGCCACCCGCGAACGCTTCCTGCGTCGCCTCCGGGTTCTTCAGGTAGCCCTTCATCGTGATGTTGCCGCGGAACATGATCTCGCCCATCGTTTCGCCGTCCTGCGGCACCGGCTCCATCGTTGCCGGGTCGATCACGCGGGCGGCACGCTGCAAGTGGTAGCGCACGCCCTGGCGCGCGTTGAGCCGGGCCCGCTCGCCGATGTCCAGGCTGTCCCACGCCTCGTGTTTGGGACAGACTGTCGCCGGTCCATAAACCTCGGTCAGGCCATAGACATGGGTCAGGTCGAAGCCCATGCGCTCCATGCCTTCGATCATCGACGCCGGTGGCGCCGCACCCGCGACCATGGCCTTGACGCCGATCGGCAAGCCCGCCTTCATCGCGTCGGGCGCGTTGACCAGCATGCCATGCACGATCGGCGCGCCGCAGTAATGGGTCACGCGGTGAGTCTTGATCGCGTCGATCATGGCCGCGGCCTCCACCTTGCGCAGGCAGACGTTGACGCCGGCCCGCGCCGCCACGGTCCACGGGAAGCACCAGCCGTTGCAATGGAACATCGGCAACGTCCAGAGGTAGCGGGCGAATTTCGGCATGTCCCATTCGAGGATGTTGGAAATGGCGTTGACCGCCGCGCCGCGGTGGTGGTAGACCACGCCCTTGGGATTGCCGGTGGTGCCACTGGTGTAGTTCAGCGAGATCGCCTCCCACTCGTCGTCCGGCAACTGCCATTCGAAGGTCCGGTCACCGGCGGCGACGAAAGCATCGTAGGTCGTGCTGCCGATGCGTTCGACCGCTCCGGTGTAGACCGCATCCTCGACGTCGATCACCAGCAGCGGCCAGGGTGCCTTGCGCAGCCCGATCGCTTTCTTCATCACGCCCGCGAATTCCGGGTCGACGATCACGACCTTCGCCTCGCCGTGGTCCAGCATGAAGGCCACGGTTTCGGGGTCGAGCCGCGTATTGAGCGCGTTGAGCACGGCGCCGGCCATCGGAATGCCGAAATGGGCCTCCACCATGGGCGGCGTGTTGGGCAGCATCACGGCCACCGTGTCGCCCTTGCCGATGCCATGCCGCTGCAGCGCGCTGGCCAACTGGCGAGAGCGTGCGTAAACCTCGGACCAGGTCCGTCGCAGGTCGCCATGGATGACCGCCAGGCGCTCCGGGTAAACCTCGGCGCTGCGCTCCAGGAACGACAGCGGTGTCAGTGGAGCGTGGTTGGCAACGTTCCGCGGCAGGTCCTGCTCAAAGATGCTGGTCATTCCGGTCTCCTGGATTTTCCCTGCAAGAATACACAGACCCATGGCCATTCCGCAGAATTTCATCCAGGAGCTCGTGAGCCGCGCTGACATCGTCGAAATCGTCGGCCGCTCCGTCCAGCTGAAGAAAGGCGGCGCCAACTACACCGGGCTGTGCCCGTTCCACAGCGAGAAGTCGCCTTCGTTCTCCGTCAGCCCCAGCAAGCAGTTCTATCACTGCTTCGGCTGCGGCAAGAACGGCAACGCGATCAGCTTCCTGATCGAGAACAACGGAATGACGTTTATCGAGGCGGTGCAAGACCTCGCGCAGCAGTTCGGCATGCAGATCCCGGAGGACGACGCCACGCCGCAGGACCGCGAGCGCGCCGCACAGCAGCGGGCCAGGCAGGCCACGTTGACCGACGTGCTGGAAAAGGCCGGCGACGCCTACCGCAAGCAGCTGAAGAATTCGCCCAAGGCCGTCGCCTACTTCAAGCAGCGCGGCCTTTCCGGCGAGATCGCGAAGGAGTTCGGTCTGGGCTACGCGCCCGAAGGCTGGCGCAGCCTGGCCAGCGTGTTCCCTGACTACGACGACCCGCTGCTGGCCGAGAGTGGCCTGGTGATCGTCAACGAGGACGACGACAAGCGCTACGACCGGTTCCGCGACCGGGTGATGTTCCCGATCCGCAACGTGAAGGGCGAGTGCATCGGCTTCGGCGGCCGGGTGCTCGGCGACGAAAAACCAAAATACCTGAACTCGCCTGAGACTCCTGTGTTCAGCAAGGGCCGCGAGCTCTATGGCCTGTACGAGGCGCGGCAGGCGCTGCGCGAGCACGGCTATGTGCTGGTGACGGAGGGCTACATGGACGTTGTGGCGCTGGCACAGCTGGGTTTTCCCAACGCAGTGGCGACGCTGGGCACGGCCTGCACGCCCGACCACGTGCAGAAGCTGTTCCGCTTCACCGACTCGGTGGTCTTCAGCTTCGACGGCGACGCCGCCGGCCGCCGCGCGGCACGCAAGGCGCTGGACGGCGCCCTGCCCTATGCCACCGACGTCCGCTCGGTGAAATTCCTGTTCCTGCCGTCCGAGCATGACCCGGACAGCTTCATCCGCGAATTCGGCCGCGACGCCTTCTCCCGCTACGTCAGCGAGGCGACGCCGCTGTCACGCTTCCTGATCGACTCGGGGCGCGAGGGTTGCGACCTTGGCACGGCGGAAGGCCGCGCCCACATGGCAGCCAATGCCAAGCCCTTGTGGACGGCCCTGCCCGACGGCGCCCTGAAACGCCAGTTGCTGGCCGAGATCGCCACCCTCGCGCAGCTGGCTGTGGCGGAACTGGCCAGCCTGTGGGGCCAGAAGCCGGCCGTTGCGCCCTGGTCACGCGCCGGGCGCAGCGGGAGCGCGCCGCGCCCGCCCCGGCCCGGCCGCCAGCTGCCGCCCGGACGGGGCGACCGGGCGCTGCAGATCGTGCTGTCGGATCCGCAGGCCTGGGAGACGCTCAGCCACGACGACCAACAGCTGCTGTGCGAATTGGCAGCGCCCCACGGGCCCCTCTTTTCCTGGCTCGACAGCCGGGTCCACGACCACGGGCCGCAGCCCTGGCCGGCGCTGCGCGACGCCCTGCAGGGGCACGAAATGGGGGCTTTTGCAGTCGGCCAGGTCGACAAAGTGCTGCCGGACATTGAAAACGACTTGCAGGAGCTGCGTCAGATCCTGGCGCTGGAGCGAAAGCGCCGGAGCGACGAAGAAATGACGGAACTGGTGACGCGAGCCGGCACGGACCCGGCTGCCTACGAGCAGCTGAGGCAGCGGGTAGAAGCCCAGAAGAAGAAAACAAGCCCTTGAAATCATGCACCGGCGGTATAATGTAAGGTTTCCTGACGGCAAGAGCGACAGCAGAACCTCCGGACCGGCCAACCGTGGACATCGCGCCCGACACGCCAATACCCGCAAGGACTGCACCCCAAATGTTCGCCCACCCATCTTGCCCTTGATGGACCAGCTGGATTCCCGTCGCCGGGAGTCCGGTCGGTCCCCTCTCCCGCGCCGGGTCGTCGTGGCGCTGTTGTTTTCAGTTTTTTGAACTCCTGAGGTATTTCATGCCTGCTGCTCAAAAGTCGGGAAAGCTTGTCAAGCCCGCCGCGAAACCCATTGCGAAAAAAGTGATCAAACCGGTGCCGAAACCGGCCAGGACCTTAGCCAAAGCCGTCAAGCCGGCGGCGAAACCTCAGGCCAAGGCCCCCGTCAAGCCCGCAACGAAAGTGAAGTCCGTGCCAGCATCGAAGTCCCCCGCCGTCAAGTCCGAGAAAGCCACTGCCAAGGCCGAAGAGCTGAAGAAGCCGGCCAAGGCCGCCGCCCCTGTCACCGAAGTTGTGAAGAAAAAGCCGGGGCGCCCGCCCAAGGCCGCCAGCGCCGACGGTGCCGCCGCACCCGCCACTGGCGCCAAGCGCGGCCGCAAGCCCAAGACCGGCAACGAGGCCAAGGGCGAGGACGTGGACATGTCCGACATCGAGGACGACCTGGTCGGTGAACCCGTGGTGGAGGCGACCACCGAGAAGGTCAAGCCGCTGCGCATGAAGATCAGCAAGGCCAAAGAACGGGCCTTGATGAAGGAATTCGGCCTGGACGAAACCGTCCTGTCCGAAGAGGACATGGCCAAGCGCCGCCAGCGCCTGAAAACGCTGATCACGCTGGGCAAGACCCGCGGCTACCTGACGCACGCCGAAATCTCCGACCACCTGCCCGACAAGCTGATCGACGCTGAAACGCTCGAAGTCGTGGTGACGATGCTGAACGACCTCGGCGTCGCCGTTTACGAGCAGACGCCGGACGCCGAAATGCTGTTGTTGAACAACACAACGCCGACGGCAGCCACGGTGGAAGAAGCCGAGGAGGAAGCAGAAGCCGCCCTGTCCACCGTCGACAGCGAATTTGGCCGCACCACCGACCCGGTCCGCATGTACATGCGCGAGATGGGCACCGTGGAGCTGTTGACCCGCGAAGGCGAAATCGAAATTGCCAAGCGCATCGAAGGCGGCCTGATGGCGATGATGGAGGCGATCTCCGCTTCCCCCGCCACCATCGCCGAAATCCTGCGGCTGGCCAACGAGATCCGCGAAGGCCGGGTGGTCATCTCCACCGTGGTCGACGGCTTCTCCAACCCGAACGAGGCCGACGACTACGTGGCCGAGGAAGACTTCGACGAGTTCGACGCCGATGACGATGACGACGGCAACGGCGGCTCCAAGGCGCTGACCAAGAAGCTGGAAGAGCTCAAAACCCAGGCGCTGGAGCGCTTCGCCCGCATCCAGCAACTGTTCGAGAAGATCCACAAGCTCTACGACAAGGAAGGCTACGGCACGCCTGCCTATGTGAAGGCGCAGACCTCCCTGTCGGAAGAGCTGATGACCATCCGCTTCACCGCCAAGACCATCGAGAAGCTGTGCGACATGGTGCGCGGCCAGGTCGACGACGTGCGCAAGAAGGAACGCGAACTGCGCCGCATCATCGTCGACAAGTGCGGCATGCCGCAGGAGACGTTCGTCAAGGATTTCCCGCCCAACCTGCTGAACCAGAAATGGGTCGAGAAGCAGGCCGCAGCCGGCAAGCCCTGGTCGATCGTGATCGCCCGCAACATTCCGCCGATTCAGGAACTGCAGCAGAAGCTGGCAGACCTGCAGTCGCGCGTGGTCGTGCCGCTGGCCGAACTGAAGGGCATCAACAAGCGCATGAACGAAGGCGAATCCAGCTCGCGGGATGCCAAGAAGGAAATGATCGAGGCCAACCTGCGGCTCGTGATCTCCATCGCCAAGAAGTACACCAATCGCGGCCTGCAGTTCCTGGACCTGATCCAGGAAGGCAACATCGGCCTGATGAAGGCGGTGGACAAGTTCGAATACCGGCGCGGCTACAAGTTCTCGACCTATGCGACGTGGTGGATCCGGCAAGCGATCACAAGGAGCATCGCCGACCAGGCCCGCACCATCCGGATCCCGGTCCACATGATCGAGACCATCAACAAGATGAACCGGATCTCGCGCCAGCACCTGCAGGAATTCGGCTTCGAGCCGGATGCCAGCATCCTGGCGGCCAAGATGGAGATCCCGGAAGACAAGATCCGCAAGATCATGAAGATCGCCAAGGAGCCGATCTCGATGGAGACGCCGATCGGCGACGACGACGACAGCCACCTGGGCGACTTCATCGAGGACAGCACCAACACGGCGCCGATCGAGGCGGCGATGCAGGCCGGCCTGCGCGACGTGGTCAAGGACATCCTGGACAGCCTGACGCCGCGCGAGGCCAAGGTGCTGCGGATGCG
>JACMQP010000203.1 GCA_014376915.1 Ramlibacter sp. | reverse complement strand
TACGGCGTCAGCCTGGTCGGGGTGCAGACCGAGATCAACCGCCAGGCCGTGGCGCCGGGCAGGGTCCCCGAGGGCTGGATCGGCATCGGGCTGAAGCAGCTCTACGCATATCGTTTGTACTAACCGGAGTTTGAATTGAGCGCAATCGTTGACATTGTCGGCCGAGAAATCCTCGACTCGCGCGGCAACCCCACTGTCGAATGCGACGTGCTGCTGGAATCGGGCACCATGGGCCGCGCCTCCGTGCCCTCGGGCGCCTCCACCGGGTCGCGCGAGGCCATCGAGCTGCGCGACGGCGACATGAGCCGCTACCTGGGCAAAGGCGTGCTCAAGGCCGTGGAGCACATCAACACCGAGATGTCCGAAGCGGTGCTGGGCCTGGACGCCTCCGAGCAGGCCTTCCTGGACAAGACCCTGATCGACCTGGACGGCACCGACAACAAGGCCCGCCTGGGCGCGAACGCCACGCTGGCCGTATCGATGGCCGTCGCCCGCGCTGCGGCCGAAGAATCGGGCCTGCCGCTGTACCGCTACTTCGGCGGCATGGGCGGCATGCAGATGCCGGTGCCGATGATGAACGTGGTGAACGGCGGCGCGCACGCCAACAACAACCTCGACCTGCAGGAGCTGATGATCATCCCGGTCGGCGCGCCCAGCTTCCGCGAGGCGGTGCGTTATGGCGCCGAGGTGTTCCACGCGCTCAAGAAGATCATCCACGACAGGGGCATGAGCGTGGCGGTCGGCGACGAAGGCGGCTTCGCACCCAACGTCGCCAACCACGAAGCCGCGATCCAGATGATCCTGGAAGCCATCGAGAAAGCCGGCTACCGGCCGGGCGAGCAGATCGCGCTGGGCCTGGACTGCGCGGCCAGCGAGTTCTACAAGGACGGTCGCTACGCGCTGGAGGCCGAGGGCCTGTCGCTGCAGGCCGGCGAGTGGACCGACATCCTGGCCGACTGGGTCGGCAAGTACCCGATCATCAGTATCGAGGACGGCATGGCCGAAGGCGACTGGGACGGCTGGAAGACGCTGACCGAGCGCCTCGGCAGGCAGGTGCAGCTGGTGGGCGACGACCTGTTCGTCACCAACACCAAGATCCTGAAGGAAGGCATCGAAAAGAAGATCGCCAACTCGATCCTGATCAAGATCAACCAGATCGGGACCCTGACCGAGACCTTCGCCGCGATCGAGATGGCCAAACGCGCCGGCTACACGGCCGTCATCAGCCATCGCTCGGGCGAGACCGAAGACAGCACCATCGCCGACATCGCGGTGGGCAGCAACGCCGGCCAGATCAAGACCGGCTCGCTCAGCCGCAGCGACCGGACGGCCAAGTACAACCAGCTGCTGCGGATCGAGGAAGACCTGGGCGACATCGCGTCCTACCCGGGCCGCTCCGCTTTTTACAATCTGCGCTGAACGCTCCGGGACCACCGTCGCTGTCCATGGCCAACCGCCTCGTCCCCGTCCTGCTGATCGCATTGCTGGCGGTGGTCCATGCGCAGCTGTGGTTCGGCCGGGGCAGCGTGGGCAACGTCGCGTCGCTGCAGCGCAAACTGGACGACCAGAAGCTGCGCAACGCCCAGGCCCGGCAAGCCAGCGAGCGCCTGGCCTCCGAGGTGCGCGACCTGAAGGAAGGCCTGGACATGGTGGAAGAAAAGGCGCGTGGCGAACTGGGCATGGTCAAGCCCAACGAGATCTTCGTCCAGATCACCAGGTAGCCTGGTGCAGGCACGCCCATGAAGATCGCCCTGCTCGGCGCCGAAAGCACCGGCAAGACCCGGCTGGCCAGCGAGCTCGGGGCGCAGTTGCGGCGGCAGGGCAAGTCCGTCGCAGTCGTGCCAGAGGTGCTGCGCGGGTGGGTTGTGCGCGCCGGGCGCGAGCCGCGCCCCGAGGAGCAGATGCCGATCGCACGCGAGCAGGAACGGCGGGTCGACGAGGCTGCCGCAACCAACGCCATCGTCATCGCCGACACCACCGCACTGATGGTCGCGATCTACAGCGGCATGCTGTTCGAGGACGGCGAGCTGTACCGCTTCGCGCTGCAGCAGCAGCGCCGCTATGACATTGCGCTGGTGCTGGGGCTGGACCTGCCATGGCTGCCGGACGGCCTGCAGCGCGCCGGCCCGCAACTGCGCGAGCCGGTCGATATGCTGGTTCGCAAAGCACTTGCCGACATCGGCGCGGCCTACCGCGTGGTGTACGGGCAGGGCCAGGAGCGGCTGGAAAACGGGCTGGCGGCGATCGATTCCGTGGCCAGCATTAGCCAGCTCGCGGCCGCCGGCCGGCGCTGGCAATGGAACTGCGAGAAGTGCGGCGACCCACAGTGCGAACACCGACTGTTCACGCAGTTGAAGGGATGACGGCCCTTGCTGGCGGCAACGTAAGATTGCCGCCATGAAACTGGGTTGCATCGCTGACGATTTCACGGGAGCTACGGACCTCGCCAACAACCTGGTGCGCGCCGGAATGCGGGTGACGCAGGCCATCGGCGTCCCCACGATGCCGCTGCAGGGTGACGCCGACGCCGTTGTCGTGGCGCTGAAGTCGCGGACCATCCCGGCCGCTGAGGCGATCGAACAGTCGCTGGCAGCGCTGCGCTGGCTGCTGGACAACGGCGCGCAGCAGATCTATTTCAAGTACTGCTCCACCTTCGACAGCACGCCCGCCGGCAACATCGGCCCGGTGACCGAGGCCCTGATGGAGGCGCTGCACACGCCCTTCACGATCGCGACGCCAGCCTTTCCCGACAACAAGCGCACGGTCTTCAAAGGCCACCTGTTCGTCGGCGATGTGCTGCTCGACGCCTCGGGAATGCAGAACCATCCGCTGACGCCGATGACCGACGCCAACCTGGTGCGGGTGCTGCAGGCCCAGTGCCGCGGCAAGGTCGGCCTGCTCGGCCACCTCACGGTGGCGCAGGGCGCGCAGGCGATCGGCCGGCGGATCGACGCGTTGAAAGCAGAAGGCGTTTCGATCGCGATCGTCGACGCCGTCACCAACGACGACCTGCTGCGCCTGGGACCGGCGCTCAAGGGCATGCC
>JACMQP010000202.1 GCA_014376915.1 Ramlibacter sp. | reverse complement strand
CCTTCAAGATCAACGAAGACGTGGTGATACCGTTGCCGCGCATGGCCGAGTACACCGACGGCATCGAGCGCATCAATATCGAGCTCAGCCTGCAAAACAAGCTGGCCCTGTGCGACGCGCTGCAAGAGTTCTTCAGCAAGGGCAACTTGCCGCTGGGCAAAGGGGACGAAAACGGCGATGTGCCATCGCCCGAGCTGCTGGAAGAGCGCGTGGTGCAGGCCCAGAGCCTAGTCGCTGGGGTGCGCGCCCTGTGGCAGGGCTGGCTGCGGGACGTGGAACCGCTGTTCCTGCAATTGCAGGACCACAGCCTGCGCGCCAGCTGGAAGACCCAGATCCGCGCGCCGCTGCAGGCCATCTTTGCCGGCGAAGCTTTCGCGGGCATCCTGGCCGAATGCAATGCGATCCACAAGCGCGTGCTCAAGGGCCGGGTCTGGGTGGCGCTGCACATGCACGCCGGCGACGGCAACGTCCACACCAACATCCCGGTCAACAGCGACGATTACGAGATGCTGCAAAGCGCCCATGAGGCGGTGAAACGCATCATGGCGCTGGCGCGCTCGCTGAACGGCGTGATCTCCGGCGAGCACGGCATCGGCATCACCAAGCTCGAATTCCTCACCGACGAGGAACTCAAGCCGTTCGCCGACTACAAGCAGCGGGTCGATCCCGAAGGGCGCTTCAACAAGGGCAAGCTGCTGCGCCATGTGCAGGCTGATTCGGCGAGTTCGGTCTACGCCGACCTGACCAACGCCTACACGCCGAGCTTCGGCCTGATGGGGCACGAGTCGCTGATCATGCAGCAGTCCGACATCGGCGCCATCGCCGACAGCATCAAGGACTGCCTGCGCTGCGGCAAGTGCAAGCCGGTCTGCGCGACGCATGTGCCGCGCGCCAACCTGCTGTACAGCCCGCGCAACAAGATCCTGGCGACCTCGTTGCTGGTCGAGGCCTTCCTGTACGAGGAGCAGACCCGGCGCGGAGTCTCGATCAAGCACTGGCAAGAGTTCGAGGACGTGGCCGACCACTGCACCGTCTGTCACAAGTGCGAGCCGCCGTGCCCCGTGAACATCGATTTCGGCGACGTGTCGATGAACATGCGCAACCTGCTGCGCAAGATGGGCCAGAAGAGCTTCCGGCCCGGCAACGCCGCGGCGATGTTGATGCTCAATGCGACCAACCCCGAGACGATCAAGCTGCTGCGCTCGGCGATGGTCGGCGTCGGCTTCAAGCTGCAGCGGCTTGGTAACGACCTGCTGCGCGGCTTTGCCCGCAAGCAGGTGACCAGCCCGCCGGCGACCCACGAGCGGGCGCCGGCGAAAGAGCAGGTCATCCACTTCATCAACAAGAAGCTGCCGGGCGGCCTGCCGAAGAAGACAGCCCGCGCCCTGCTGGACATCGAGGACAAGGACTACGTCCCGATCATCCGCAACGCGAAGACCACGACGGCGGAAACCGAAGCGGTGTTCTATTTCCCGGGCTGCGGTTCGGAGCGGCTGTTCTCGCAGGTCGGCCTCGCCACCCAGGCGATGCTATGGCACGCAGGTGTGCAGACCGTTCTGCCGCCGGGCTACTTGTGCTGCGGTTATCCGCAGCGCGGCTCGGGCCAGTTCGACAAGGCCGAGAAGATGATCACCGACAACCGGGTGCTGTTCCACCGCGTGGCCAACACGCTGAACTACCTGGACATCAAGACCGTGGTGGTCAGCTGCGGCACCTGCTACGACCAGCTGCAAGGCTACGAGTTCGAGAAGATCTTTCCGGGCTGCCGGATCATCGACATCCACGAATACCTGCTGGAAAAGGGCATCACGCTGCCGGCCGGGCAAGGTGGCTTCCTGTACCACGAGCCTTGCCACAATCCAATGAAACTGGGCGACTCGATGAAGACTGTGAAGGCGCTGATCGGCGATAACGTGCGCAGGTCCGAGCGCTGTTGCGGTGAGTCCGGAACGCTGGGCGTGACCCGGCCCGACATCGCGACCCAGGTCCGCTTCCGCAAGGAAGAGGAGCTGCGCAAGGACGAGGCGGCCCTGCGCGCATCGGGGTCGGTCGGCGCCAAGGACAACATCAAGATTCTCACCAGCTGCCCGAGCTGCCTGCAGGGGCTCACGCGCTACGGGGCCGACCTGCAGAACGGCCTGCTGGAGGCCGACTACATCGTGGTGGAAATGGCCAACCAGATCCTGGGCAGCAACTGGATGCCGGAGTACGTTGCCGCCGCCAACGACGGCGGCATCGAGCGCGTTCTCGTCTGAATGAGGGGCGTGTCGGTGGCGTGGCCGCCGCAAACGGCGCAGCGACTGTGAATTCCGGCACGAGCCCCCTTCGCAGGGCCGCCGGAAGAACCCTGCGGCCAGAGGCGAGCGTGTATAACGCATAGCGTTGTCCATGTGCCGTGAAATCGGGTATCCGGAGGTAAGTCATCATGACCCTGCAACTCTGTGGCAAACGGCTGGAGCCTTTGGTCGTCGGCATCGGCTTGCTGCTCGCCGGCCTGCCCGCCGGCGCACAAGCCGTGGGTGAAGTCGAGTTCGCCCGGGGGGTCGGATTCGCCCAGGCGCCGGGCCAGGTGCCACGCACGCTGGGCAAGGGCCTGAGCTTGCGCGAAGGGGACCGGCTGACGACGTCGGAAGGCGCTTCCGCCATCGTCAAGCTGGACGACGGTACGCGGATGACCGTGCGCCCGAACTCCGAGATGGTGGTGCAGCAGTACCGCTTCAAGGAAAACGCGGCCGACAACAGCATGCTGCTGCAACTGGTACGCGGCGGTTTTCGCGCCGTCACCGGGCTGATTTCGAAGAACGCGCCCGAAGCCGCCAAAGTGCGTACCAGCACGGCCACCATCGGCATCCGGGGCACCGATTTCGACGTTCGCCTGTGCGTCAGTGAATGCGGGGCCGAGTCCTCGCGGGTGCAGGAAAGCGCGCGCCCCAACACAGTCCAGGCCAGCGCCAGGGTCGTCGCCTCCCAGGGCGTGCTGAACGCCACCGACACGATGGGCGCACGCCGACGGCTGGTCGACGGCGGCAGCGTCTATCCCGGCGACGTCGTCGAGACCAGCCAGGGCACCCGCGCGATGCTGGCCTTCCGCGACGACACCCGCATCACGCTTGGCCAGGCGACACGGTTCCGGGTCGACAACTTCGTCTACGACAACCAGAACGCTGGCGAAGGCCGCTTCCTCGCCTCGGTGTTGAAAGGCACGGTGCGCGCGCTGACCGGGCTGATCGCCAAGGCCAACAACCGCAACGTCGGCTTCAACACGGCAACCGCCACGATCGGCATTCGCGGCACCGGGTTTGACATCGTCTGCACCGGCATCTGCGCGGAGGAACCGCCTACCGACGACTCCGGCCTCACGGTTTTCACGTGGCTGGGCTCGGTGAGCGTGCAGCAGACCGGCGCGACGGCGCTCGAGGTCCTGCAGGCCGGTCAGGGCCTGTTCATTTCGCCCGCTGGCGTGCGCGCCATCACTAACCAGCCGGACTTCAGCGAGCCGCGGCCCGACACGGTTGATGTGCCACCCAAGTTGTTTTCCAGCGACAGCGTTTCGGACACACAGGAAGGCTTGTTCGTCTTCGTGCGCGACGGTCACATCGAGATCGTGACCGCCACCGACATCCTCCAACTGGGGCGCGGCGAGGCCGGCTTTGCCGGCAACAACGGCAATACCGCGCGGCCGACGATGATTCCAAAATTCATCGATTTCGACAAGCTCCCGCTGCCCACCAGCAAGAATCCGCTGCTGGTGAGCGTGCTTGCCGACGTCGGCGTCAAACCCTCCAATCAGTGCAAGTGAGGCGGTCCGCGTCGTGACAAAACCAGCGGGCGGGTGAGACAATTCGCCCCGGATCGGGCTTGTCTGAGAGAGGCGGGAAAAATGAAAAAACAAGGGTTTTTTGCAGCTTTCGCGGCGCGCGGCCAGCTCTCGCGTACCGCGAGTCTGGCCCTATGCGTTGTCGCCGGCGCGGCCTTGCCGGCGCTTTCGCAGCAGCTGCCGCCAGACGGGGTAGTGCAGTCCGCGCCCACGCCAGTGTTCGCGATCAAGGGCTTCCAGGTCACCGGCGACAACCCGCTGGACGAAGGCGAGACGGCGCGCGTGCTGGCGCCCTACGTGCGGGTCGACGCCACCATTGAGACATTGCAGAAGGCCACTGCGGCGCTTGAAACCGCGCTGCGCGAACGCGGTTTCGGGCTGCACCGGGTCGCGTTGCCGCCGCAGGAAGTCGGCGACAGGGTCACCCTGAGCGTCGTCAAGTTCACCATCAGCAGGGTGACGATGGACAAGCTGGCGATCTACGATGACGCCAACATCCGCCGCTCGATTCCCGAACTGCAGGAGGGCCAGACGCCGAACTTCAAGACGTTGGCGGTGCAGACTGCGATCGCCAACGAAAACCCGAACAAGCAGATCCAGGTCGGGATCAAGGAAGCCGACGAGCCGGACAAGATCGACGCCACCGTCACTGTCAGGGAGAGCCGCCCCTGGACCTTCGGCGCCAGCCTGTCCAATGGCGGTTCACAATCATCGGGACGCGACCGCTTCAGCGTTTCGGGCGGCCACACCAATGTGTTCAACCGCGATCACCAGTTCATCGGTGCCTACACCACGTCGCTGGAGCGGATGAGCGACGTCAAGCAGATCGGCCTGTCGTACAAGGTGCCGCTCTACGCCCAGGGCGGCGTCATCGGCGTCAACTACACGCGGTCCGACGTGATCGGCAATTTCGGCACCTTCACCAGCACTGGCGCCGGCCACACCTTCGGCGTCAACTACACGCATTACCTGCCGCCGAACGGCGGTCGCCGCGATTACCTGTCTGTGGCCATCGACGACAAGCTGTTCCGCGCGTCGGTCATCAACGACCAGACCATCGGCGTCGACCGGCGCAGTCGCCCGGTTACGCTGGGCTATACGACCCGCACCGAGACCGACACGTCCGTGTGGGGCTACAACGTCGACTTCGCCTTCAACACGACCGGCGGCCATGGCAACGACGTGCAGTCTTACCGTGCCGAAGACCCGAAGATCGAGACCACGCACTGGAAAGCCGTGCGCGGTGGCGCCAGCTACGCGACGGCCTTCAGGGGCAACTGGATGTGGAGCGTGCGCGGCCAGTACCAGTACAGCCCCGACACGCTGATTTCAGGCGAGCAATTCGGCCTCGGCGGCCTGGGCTCGGTGCGCGGAACGTCGATCGAGCGGCCGGTTTCCGGCGACAAGGGTGTGTCGGCCACGTTCGAGGTGACGACGCCCGAATTGATGCCCGGGCTGCGGCTCCTCGGCTTCGTCGACGCCGGCTGGCTGCAAAACAACAACGCGGCGGCGCCGAAGCCGTCGACCGACCGCCTCGCCAGCGCCGGGCTGGGCTTGCGCTACGGCAGCGGTGGGTATGCCGTCTCGGCGGACTACGGCCACATTTTCACCGGCAGCCGGGTGCCACAGTCGCTCAATTCCTCGGCGCCGCAACGCGACGACGAGCGCTTCTACATCAACCTCTCGGTGCGTTTCTGAGCACCGTTTCCGGACACTGACATGGCAGGCTTGCAGACGGGTGCTCCCACCCCGACGGACATCACGGTGCACAGCCACTCGCGCGTGCTCGAGGTTGCGTTTTCCGACGGCGCCCACTTCCGCATCCCGTTCGAGCTGATGCGCGTCTATTCGCCGTCGGCCGAAGTTCAGGGCCACGGCCCGGGCCAGGAGGTGCTGCAGACCGGCAAGCGCGAGGTCGACCTGGTCGGCCTGGAGCCGATCGGCAACTACGCGGTCCAACCCAGTTTTTCCGACGGCCACGACACTGGGCTTTTTTCCTGGGACTACCTCTACCACCTCGGCGCCGACCAGGACCAGCTCTGGGCCGAGTACGAGCGCCGGCTGGGGCAGGCGGGCATCGCGCGCGACGCGCCGATGCCGGAAAAGGGCGGCCACGCCTGCGGATCGCACTGATCCGCCTTGCTTTGCGCTCCCGTGCGGAAGGCGTCAACCGCGCCGCCAGCGCCTTGCTTTCAGTGAGAATCAGCCCACAAACCCTGTTTTCTTTCAGGGTTGTGACGCAGTCAGCCTCCATTCAGCCTAGGATCGACCCATGAGCAGCACCCATTTCGGCTTCGAATCCGTCGACGAGCGCGACAAGGCGCGCCGGGTGCGGGGTGTCTTCGATTCGGTCGCGCCCAGGTACGACCTGATGAACGACCTGATGTCGATGGGACTGCACCGCGCCTGGAAGGCCTACACGGTGCTGGCGGCCAACGTCCGCGAAGGCCAGCAGGTGCTGGACATCGCCGGCGGCACCGGCGACCTCGCGCTCGCCTTCGCCAGGAAGGTGGGCATCACCGGGCAGGTGGTCCACACCGACATCAACGAAGCGATGCTGCGCGGCGGCCGCGACCGGCTGATCGACGCCGGCGTGGCCCTGCCGACCGTGGTCTGCGACGCCGAGAAGCTGCCCTTTGCCGACAACCGGTTCGACCTTGTGAGCGTGGCCTTCGGCCTGCGCAACATGACTCGCAAGAACGTGGCGCTGGCCGAGATGAACCGGGTGCTCAAACCGGGTGGCAAGCTGCTGGTCCTTGAATTCTCCAAAGTGCCCCGACCTATGGTCAAGGCCTACGAGTGGTATTCGTTCAAGGTGCTGCCGCGGCTGGGCAAGCTGGTGGCCGGCGACTCCGACAGCTACCGCTATCTGGCCGAATCGATCAGGATGCATCCTGGGCAGGAAGAACTCAAGGCGATGATGAAGCAGGGTGGCTTCGGTCACGTGGACTATCACAACCTGACCGGCGGCGTCGTGGCGCTGCATGTCGGAATCAAGTGCTGAAGACAACAATGGCGAGAGCCTGGAGATGGTCATGAAACTGTGGTCCGTGGTGTTGGTGGCGTTGCTGGCCTTTTCCAGCATGGAAGCGGATGCCGCGCGGCGCATGGGTGGCGGCGGCTCCTTCGGCCGGCAGTCGGGCAACGTGACGCAGCGCCAGGCGACGCCGCCGGCGGCGCCGGGCAATGCCCAGAACGCGACCAACGTGGCCCGGCCGACGCCGGCCCCCGCCACCCCGGCCGCCGCACCGGCCAAGCGCCCCTGGGGCGCGATGCTCGGCGGCCTCGCAGCCGGCCTCGGCCTGGCCTGGCTGGCCCATTCGCTCGGCCTGGGCGGAGCCTTCGGCAACATCCTGATGTTCGCCCTGCTGGCCATGGTGGTGGTGATGGTGATCGGCTTCGTGATGCGCCGGCGTGCCGCAGGACAACCGCAAGCCGCCTCGCCTTACGCGTTCCAGGGCGCCGGCGCCAGCGCCGAATCGCCCCTCCCCGCGCCGCAATACAGCCCCGACAAAGTCGGCAACGACGCCTCGGCCCGCCCGTGGGAGCGCAACAGCATGGCGTTCGACTCGGCCAAGGCTGGCGCGGTCGGCTCGGGAGTGCAGATCGGGTCGGCGCTCGGCGGCTCGCAGAACTGGGGCGTCCCCACCGGCTTCGACACCGACGGCTTCATCGTCGCAGCCAAGCGCAACTTCGTGACGCTGCAGGATGCCTGGGACCGCTCGGACATCCCGAGCCTGCGCGCCATGATGACCGACGAGATGCTGGTCGAGATCCGCTCGCAGCTGGCCGAACGCGAGGGGACTCAGGCCGTCGGCCCGAACAAGACCGAGGTCGTGACGCTGGAGGCACAGCTGCTGGGCATCGAGGAGCTGAACGACGACTACATGGCGAGTGTGGAATTCTCCGGAATGATCCGCGAGGAGCCGGCGGCCGGCCCCAGCCCATTCCGCGAAGTCTGGAACATGACCAAGCCCAAGAGCGGTCATAGCGGCTGGCTGGTTGCCGGGGTGCAGGCCTTGCAGTAAGGCCCGCGCCGCCCGGAAACGCAAACGGGCACCGCATAATCAGGGGACTATGGCAACACAGTCCCCTTTTCCTTTTCTGGACGGCCTGCGCCGCCAGTTCGCCAACGGCCTCAAGCCGCCGCCCTGGATGGTGGAGGAGGTCCAGCGGCGGCTGGTGCTGGCGCTCAATCATGTGCTGATGCAGGAGCCGCAGGCGCAGGCCAGGCTGGCGCGCCAGACAGGGCGGGTGGTCGAGGCGCGCTGGCGCAACTTCACCATGCGGCTGGTGGCGACGCCGGCTGGACTGTTGGACCTGGCCGTCGCCTCGGCCGCGCCGGACCTGACTTTGACGCTGGCCGAGGAGTCGCCATGGCAGCTGGCCCAAGCCGCCGCCAGGGGCGACAAGCCGCCCGTGCGAATTGCCGGCGATGTGCAGTTCGCAGCCGAAATCAACTGGCTGGTCGACCACGTGCGCTGGGACGTCGAGGAGGACCTGTCTCGCCTGGTGGGCGATGCGCCCGCTCATGCGATCGGGCAGGGGCTGCGCCGCATGCGGGACGGCCTGCGCAAGTTCGCGGCGACCGCGGTCAAGCCGGCTGACGTTCCCGCCACCGGCGCGGTGCAGCCGACGCCTTCGCCCCCTCCATCCCCCCCTGGCGAATGACGCGGTACTTGCGCGGCCTGGTCATCCTCTGGGTGGCCCTGCGTTATGGCCTGGACGAACTGGTCCTGAGCAGTTTCCGCCAGCCGGGCCTGCGCACTCTGGCGCGGGTGCTGGCTTTCGGTCGCCGGCTGCGGGCGCCGCGCGGCCAGCGGCTGCGGATGGCGCTGGAGCACCTCGGCCCGATCTTCGTCAAGTTCGGCCAGGTGCTGTCGACCCGCCGCGACCTGCTGCCGGCCGACATCGCCGACGAACTCGAGCGGCTGCAGGACCGGGTGCCGCCGTTCGACCCGGCCATTGCCATCGCCACCATCGAGCGCTCTTTCCGCCGGCCGCTGGCGAGCATCTTCGAGACCTTCGAGCGCGAGCCGGTGGCCAGCGCGTCGATCGCGCAGGTGCATTTCGCGACCGTGAAGGACCGCCACGGCAACATCCGCGAAGTCGCCGTGAAGGTGCTGCGCCCCGGGATGCTGCCGGTGATCGAGAAGGACCTGGCGCTGATGCGGATGATGGCCGGCTGGGTCGAGAGCCTGTCGGCCGACGGCAAGCGGCTCAAGCCCCGCGAAGTGGTCTGGGAGTTCGACAAGTACCTGCACGACGAGCTGGACCTGGTGCGGGAAGCCGCCAACGCGGCCCAGCTGCGCCGCAACATGGCAGGGCTGGACCTGGTGCTGATTCCGGAAATGCTCTGGGACTTCTGCCATCCCGAAGTGATGGTGATGGAGCGCATGAACGGTGTCCCCATCAGCCAGATCGAGCGGCTCGTGGAAGCCGGCGTCGACCTGCGGCAACTGGCGCGCGACGGCGTCACGATCTTCTTCACCCAGGTGTTCCGGGACGGCTTCTTCCATGCGGACATGCACCCCGGCAATATTCAGGTCAGCCTGGCGCCGGCAACTTTCGGTCGCTACATCTCGCTCGATTTCGGCATCGTCGGCACGCTGACCGAGCACGACAAGGAATACCTGGCGCAGAACTTCACCGCCTTCTTCCGGCGCGACTACAAGCGGGTGGCGGAACTGCACATCGAATCGGGCTGGGTGCCCGCGGCGACCCGGGTCGACGAGCTTGAAGCCGCCGTCCGCACTGTCTGCGAGCCGTATTTCGACCGGCCCCTCAAGGAGATTTCTCTGGGCATGGTGCTGATGCGGCTGTTCCAGACCTCGCGCCGGTTCCAGGTCGAGATCCAGCCGCAGCTGGTGCTGCTGCAGAAAACTCTGTTGAACATCGAGGGCCTGGGTCGCCAGCTCGATCCCGAGCTGGACCTGTGGAACACCGCCAAGCCATTCCTGGAGAAGTGGATGCTGGAGCAGGTCGGCCCGCACAAGCTGATCGAGGAGCTCAAGGACCAGGCCCCGCGCTACGCCAAGATGCTGCCCGAGCTGCCGCGGCTGCTGCACGACTACCTGCGGCAGCGTCCGCGCGACCACCAGCGCGAACTGATCGAGCTGCTGGTGGAACAGCGTCGCACCAACCGGCTGCTGCAGGGAATCATCTACGGTGGCATCGGTTTTGCATTGGGTTTGCTGGCAATGCAGATCCTGCTCAGGGTGCGGTTGTTCTGAGCCCTGGTGGGACAGAGCTCAACTCTGCCCCCGGCTGATCAGAGGCGCGGCCTTTTGCGGAATAATCCGCGCCAAAGAGTGAGGAATGCCCCAATGCTGTTGACCCTGGTCTTCGTTTATCTGCTGATCACCATCGGCATCGGTTTGTATGCGGCAAGGCGGGTGAAAACCACCGCGGATTTCGCCATCGCGGGCCGCCAGCTGCCGCTGGTGATGATCGTCACCACCACCTTCGCCACCTGGTTCGGCTCCGAGACGGTGCTGGGCATCCCTGCCAAGTTCTTGAACAGCGGGCTCAACGGCGTGGTCGAGGACCCGTTCGGCGCCGGCACCTGCCTGATCCTGGTCGGCCTGTTCTTCGCCGGAAAACTGTACAAGATGACGCTGCTGACGATCAGCGACTATTACCGCGAGCGCTTCGGCCGCACCGTGGAGATCGTCTGCTCGCTGATCATCATGCTCAGCTACCTGGGCTGGGTCTCGGCCCAGGTGACGGCACTGGGCCTGGTGTTCAACCTGCTTTCGGCCGGGGCGATCAGCATCCCGGCCGGCATGGCGATCGGCGTGGTTTCGATCCTGGCCTACACGCTGTTCGGCGGCATGTGGTCGGTGGCCGTGACCGACTTCATCCAAATGATCATCCTGGTGCTGGGTCTGGCGATCCTGGCCGTGTTCGCCGGCAACATGGCGGGCGGCGCCGACAAGGTGGTGGCGCTGGCCATGAGCAAGGACCTGTTCAAGTTCTGGCCCGAGCCCAAGTTCAAAGACATCGTCTTTTTCTTCGCCGCAGCCATCACCATGATGCTGGGCTCGATCCCGCAGCAGGACGTTTTCCAGCGCGTGATGTCGGCCAACAAGGAGAGCGCCGCCCGCAATGGCCCGGTCATCGGCGGCGTCTGCTACATCCTGTTCGCGTTCGTGCCGATGTTCCTGGTGGCAAGTGCGCTGATCATCATGCCGGAGCAGACCGCTGCGCTGCTCAAGGACGACCCGCAGAAGGTGCTCCCGACCCTGGTGCTGGAGAAGATGCCATTCGTGATGCAGGTGCTGTTCTTCGGCGCGCTGCTCTCGGCCATCAAGTCGACGGCGTCGGCGACCCTGCTGGCGCCCAGCGTCACCTTCACCGAGAACATCTGGCGCCAGTTCCGTCCCCGCACCAGCGACCGCCAGGAGCTGCTGACGATGCGGATCACGGTGCTGGTGTTCAGTATGTTCGTGCTGGCCTACGCGATCTACAGCCAGGGCAAGCCGATCTACGAAATGGTGTCCGGCGCCTACCAGGTGACGCTGGTCGGGGCCTTCGTGCCGCTGGTGTTCGGGCTCTACTGGAAAAAGGCCAGCACGCAGGGGGCGGTGTTCTCGATCGTGCTGGGCCTCGTGACCTGGCTGCTGTTCCTGGCCACGCCTGCCGGCGAACAGTTCCCGGCGCAGTTGGCCGGCCTGCTCGCCGGACTGGCCGGAATGCTGGTCGGCTCCCTGGGGCCGCAGGCGATCCGCAACAGCCATGGTTCGCACCATCGCCTGGTCAACCCCTGAGCCTGGCGGGCGGGCGCCGGCAGGGGCGCCGGGGTTTCAACCCACCCGCCGCCTATAATTGAAAGCTTTGCCTCACCACCACCTCCCCTAGAGCAATGCCCATTTACGCGTACAAGTGCGCATCCTGTGGCCATGCCAAGGATGTCCTGCAGAAGATTTCCGATCCCCTGCTGACCGTTTGCCCGGCCTGCGGCGCCACCGCATTCGAGAAGCAGGTGACGGCGGCCGGCTTTCAGCTCAAGGGGTCGGGCTGGTACGCCACCGATTTCAAGGGCGGCTCCACGGCAGCGCCGGCTGTCCCTGGCGATGCCGCCAAGGCGCCGGGCGAGGCCGCTAAAACCGGTGACGGCGCTGCCGCCAAGCCCGCGACCGACAGCGCCGCCAAACCTGCCCCTGCCGCGCCGCCGGCGCCGGCGGCCGACAAGGGCTGAAGGACGTCCATGGGTCCGCTGCGCAAGTGGTTGTTCGCTGGACTGCTGGTCATCGTGCCAGTGGGCATCACCCTGTGGGTGCTGCAGTGGATCGTCTCGACGCTGGACCAGACTTTGCTGATTCTGCCGCAGGCCTGGCACCCGGACCGGCTGCTCGGCTTTCACCTTCCCGGCTTCGGCGTGCTGCTGGCGCTGGCCATCCTGCTGGTGGTGGGCGCGGTCACCAGCAATTTCCTGGGCAAGAAGCTGGTGGTCTGGGGCGACGCCATGCTTGGGCGGATCCCGGTCGTACGCTCGATCTACACCAGCGTCAAGCAGGTCTCGGACACGCTGTTCGCCCCAGGCGGCAATGCGTTCCGGGTCGCGGTACTGGTGCAGTGGCCGCGCCCCGACGTCTGGACCATCGGCTTCGTCACCGGCTCGCCCGGCGGCGAAGTCGCCAATTACCTGCTGGGGGAATACCTCAGCGTCTACGTTCCAACCACTCCCAACCCCACCGGCGGCTACTTCGTCATGCTGCGCCGCACCGAGTGCATCGAGCTCAGGATGAGCGTCGATGCCGCGCTCAAGTACGTGGTGTCGATGGGCGTGGTGGTCCCTAACTCCTAAGAAGGACGCGCTGCCGCAAGGTCGCGCGTGATCGTCGTCATGACCATGCAGAAAATGCGCACCACCTATTGCGGTCTCGTGACCGAAACCCTGCTGGGCCAGACTGTCACCCTCTGCGGCTGGGTCAACCGCCGGCGCGACCACGGCGGCGTGATCTTCGTCGACCTGCGCGACCGCGAAGGCTACGTGCAAGTGGTGTGCGATCCGGACCGTGCCGAGATGTTCAGGACCGCCGAAGGCCTGCGCAACGAGTTCTGCATCCAGGTCAAGGGGCTGGTGCGCGCGCGTCCCGAAGGCACCGTGAACGAGAACCTCAAGAGCGGCAGGATCGAAGTGCTCTGCCAGGAGCTGACGGTGCTCAACCCGTCGGTCACGCCGCCGTTCCAGCTCGATGACGACAACCTGTCGGAGACCACGCGCCTGATGCACCGGGTGCTGGACCTGCGCCGCCCGTACATGCAGAACAACCTGATGCTGCGCTACAAGGTGTCGATGGAGGTGCGCAAGTTCCTGGACGCCAACGGCTTCATCGACATCGAGACGCCGATGCTCACCAAGAGCACGCCCGAAGGCGCGCGTGACTACCTGGTGCCCAGCCGCGTGCACGAGGGCATGTTCTTCGCGCTGCCGCAGTCGCCCCAGCTGTTCAAGCAACTGCTGATGGTGGCCGGCTACGACCGCTACTACCAGATCACCAAGTGCTTCCGCGACGAAGACCTGCGCGCCGACCGCCAGCCCGAGTTCACTCAGATCGACGTGGAGACCTCGTTTCTGGACGAGGAAGAGATCCGCACCATGTTCGAAGGCATGATCCGCAACACCTTCAAGAACGTGATCGGCGTCGACATGCCGGCGTTTCCAGTGATGAAGCATTCCGACGCCATGCGCCTGTACGGTTCGGACAAGCCGGACCTGCGCGTCAAGCTCGAATTCACCGAGGTCACCGACGTCATGAAGGACGTGGATTTCAAGGTATTCTCGACGCCGGCCAACGCCGTCGACGGGCGCGTGGTCGCCCTGCGCATCCCAGGCGGCAGCGAGATGAGCCGCGGCGAGATCGACGGCTACACCGAGTTCGTCAAGATCTACGGCGCCAAGGGCCTGGCCTGGATCAAGGTCAACGACGCAGGGACAGGACGCGAAGGCCTGCAGTCGCCGATCGTCAAGAACCTGCACGACGCCGCCATCGCCGAAATCATGAAGCGCACCGGCGCTGCCAGCGGCGACCTCATCTTCTTCGGCGCCGACAAGGCGACGGTGGTCAACGACTCGATCGGTGCTCTGCGGGTCAAGGTCGGCCACAGCGAATTCGGCAAGGCCCGCGGCCTGGTCGAGGGCCAGTGGAAACCGCTGTGGGTGGTCGACTTCCCGATGTTCGAGTACGACGACAACGCCCAGCGCTGGAACGCCGTGCACCATCCCTTTACCTCGCCCAAGGACGGTCACGAAGACTGGCTGGAGACCGATCCTGGCCGCTGCATCTCCAAGGCCTACGACGCAGTGCTCAACGGCATCGAACTCGGTGGCGGCTCGGTGCGAATCCATCGCGAAGAAGTGCAGAGCAAGGTGTTCCGCGCGCTCAAGATCGACGCCGAGGAAGCGCAGCTCAAGTTCGGCTTCCTGCTGGACGCGCTGCAATACGGCGCCCCGCCGCACGGCGGCATTGCCATCGGCCTGGACCGTTTCGTCATGCTGATGACGGGTGCCGAGTCGCTGCGCGACGTGATCGCCTTCCCCAAGACCCAGCGGGCGCAGGACCTGCTGACCCAGGCGCCCGGCCCGGTCGACGAGAAGCAGTTGCGTGAGCTGCACATCAAGCTGCGCAACACCACGCCGGCTTGACGAAGGCGCATGCCCAGGCCCTTCAAGATCCCGCAGTCCGTGCTGGTCGTGATCCACACGCCCGCGCTCGAGGTGCTGCTGATCGACCGGGCCGACGCGCCGGATTTCTGGCAGTCGGTGACCGGCAGCAAGGATGGCGAAGGCGACTCCTTCGGACAGACGGCGGTGCGCGAGGTGGCGGAGGAAACCGGGATCGATTGCCGCCCCGGCAGCGTGCTCCATCAAGGCCTGCTGGACTGGGGCCTGGAAAACGTCTACGACATCTATCCGCGCTGGCTGCACCGCTATGCACCGGGCGTGACACGCAACACCGAGCGTGTGTTCGGCCTGCGCGTGCCTGACGGCACGGCCGTGACCCTCAATCCGCGCGAGCATACCGGTTACCGCTGGTTGCCATGGCGCGCGGCGGCGGACGCCTGTTTCTCCCCGTCCAACGCCGAGGCCATCCTGTTGCTGCCACAATTTGTGAGATGAGTTCTTTCCGGGTCGCGACCTACAACATTCACAAGGGCGTCCAGGGCATCGGCCCGGTTCGCCGGCTCGAGATCCACAACCTTGGCCACGCGGTGGAGCAACTCGACGCCGACGTCATCTGCCTGCAGGAGGTGCGCAAGCTGCATCGGCGGGAGGAGCGGTACTTCACCCGCTGGCCAGAACTGCCGCAGGCGGAGTTCCTGTGCCCGGAGGGCTACCAGTCCGTCTACCAGACCAATGCGACGACGCGCCACGGCGAACATGGCAACGCGCTGCTGTCGCGCTGGCCGATCGTGGCCCACAGCCACGAGGACATGTCGGACCACCGATTCGAGCAGCGGGGGTTGCTGCACGTTGAGGTCAAGGTCGGGCGGGTCACCGTCCATGTCATCGTGCTGCACCTGGGGCTGATCGCGGGCAGCCGGGCCCGCCAGATTGAGCAGATGGGGCTGTACATGCGGCGTGAGATCCCGTCGCGGGCACCGGTGATGGTGGCGGGCGACTTCAACGACTGGGGCACAAAGCTGCGGCCGGCGATGAATGCGCTGGGCTTTCGCGACTTCATCGGCGAGCGCATCGCCACCTATCCGGCACGGCTGCCGCTGGCCCAGCTGGACTTCGTCTATTCGCGCGGACTCAAGCCGGTCGGCATCGAGGTCCCCAAGGGCCGGATCTGGTGGCGCATGTCGGACCACCT
>JACMQP010000201.1 GCA_014376915.1 Ramlibacter sp. | reverse complement strand
GTCGGCCGCCGAGCCGCCGTTGCCGCAGGCCAGCACCTTGCCGCCGCTGGTCACGCAGGCCAGCACGGCCTGGACTGCCGCAGCGATCGGTTTGCTCAGCGACTGCGCCGACTGGTATTTCAGGTCGGCGCTGTCGATGAAATGCTGTTGGATCCGTTGTTCGAGCATGGGGGGCGATGATAACCGGGGGGTGTTTCGATTGTTGGGGACAGAGCTAAAGGTCTGTCCCGCAAGGTCTCAGGAGGCGTCGAAGGCCGCCTGCAGCCATGTGATCTGTCCGGCTTCCAGCGCGACGACGTCGAAGCGGCAGGGCGGCGGCTGCGGCAGCCGGGCGATGAAATGGCGGGCGGCGAAGACGACCCGCCGCTGCTTGATGCCGCCGACGCTGGCCGCGGCGCCGCCGAAGGCGCTGCTGGCGCGCCGCCGCACCTCGACGAACACCAGGGTGCCATCGCGCTCGCGCATCACCAGGTCGATTTCGCCGCCGCCACGCCCGGGCGTCCGATAATTGCGCGTTACGAGCCGCAGCCCCGCCGCCTCCAGGTGGGCGAGGGCGCGGTCCTCGGCGGCATCGCCGGCCTGCTTGGTGGTGGCCGTCTTCCTGGGGAGATCCATTGAGCGCTTCTTTTGCTTCAGCCCTGTCCGCCGCGCGCGAAGCCGCGGCTTCGCAGCATTATCCGCAGGGCGCGCTCTACGTGGTCGCGACGCCGATCGGCAACCTGGCCGACATCAGCTTGCGGGCGCTGCACGTGCTGCAGCTGGCCGATGTCGTGGCCTGCGAGGATACCCGCCACACCCAGGCACTGCTGCGCGCCTATGGCATCGACAAGGCGCCGGCGCAGTTGCTGGCGCTGCACCAGCATAACGAACACGAGGCGGCGCAGGCGGTCGTCGCGCGGCTGCAGCAGGGCCAGCGGGTGGCCTACGCCAGCGATGCCGGCACGCCGGCTGTGAGCGATCCGGGCGCCCGGCTGGTGGCGGCGGCGCGCGCGGCCGGCCTGCGCGTCGTTCCGCTGCCCGGCGCCAGCAGCATCACGGCGGCGATCAGCGTGGCCGGCGCCCAAGGCAACGACGACGGCGGCTTCGTGTTCTCCGGCTTCCTGCCGGCCAAGGCCGGCGAGCGGGGTGCCGCGGTGCAGGTGCTGGCGCAGGAGCCGCGGCCCGTGGTATTGCTGGAAGCGCCGCATCGCGTCGAAGCCCTGGCGCGGGCGCTGGCGGTGCTCGGCGAGCGCCCGGTGACGGTGGGCCGGGAGCTGACCAAGCAGTTCGAAGAGGTGGTCACCATGGCCTGCGCCGCGCTGCCGGCCTGGCTGGCAGCCGAGCCGCAGCGCACGCGTGGCGAATTCGCGCTGGTGCTGCATGGCACTGCGCGGCCCAAACCGCAGGACGACGGCCTGCGCGTGCTGCAGCTGTTGCTCAGGGAGCTGCCGCTCAAGGGCGCGGTGAAGCTGGCAGCGGAGATCACCGGCGGCAGCAAGAACGAGCTGTACGAGGCGGCGTTGAAGCTGAAAGCCATGGATCCAGGGTCAAGCCCGGGATGAGTCTGTCATTGCGGGCTTGACCCGCAATCCAGCCCTCAAATCGCCAGCGGGTCCACATCGACCGCCCAGCGGAGCAGGCCCTTCTCCTTCGTCGCCTGCAGCACCGGGTGCCAGCCGGCGAGGAAACGTTGCAGTGCGGTGCGCGATGTGCTTTCCGCCAGCATCTGGGCCCGCTCCACGTTGGCCACACGCTGCACGCCCATCGGCACCGGGGAATACAGGGTGACGCGCTCCGCGGCCTCGACGTCCGTGGCTGCCGCGGCGGCCGCGGCCAGGAAGGCCTGGGCCGCCTCCTGGGTCCGGGCGTCGGCGCGCACCAACGCCTGGTAGCCGAAAGGCGGCATCGAGGCCTGCTCCCGCTCCCCGAGCTGCTGCGCCGCGAACGCTGGATAGTCGTGCTTGCGCAGCGCCGCGAAGAGCGGATGGGCGGGATGGAAGGTCTGCACCCACATCTCGCTGCTGCCAGCCTGCGCCGCATCGCGGCCGGCCCGTCCCGCCGCCTGCATCAGCAGGCCGAACAGCCGCTCCGGCGCCCGGAAGTCGGACGAAAACAGCGCCGAGTCGGCGTTCAGGGCCGCCACCAGCGTGATGCGGCGGAAGTCGTGGCCCTTGGTGATCATCTGGGTGCCCACCAGCACGTCGACCTCGCCGGCGTGCACCTGTGCCAGCTGCGATTCCAGCGAGCCCTTCAGGCGCGTGGTGTCGGCGTCCATGCGCGTGATCCGCACCGGTGCGCCATTGGGCCGGCGCTGGCTAGCCAGCAGCTCCGCCAGATTTTCCTCCAGCCGTTCCGTCCCGCGGCCGACCGGCGCAATGTCGACGTTGCCGCAGACCGGGCAGGTGCGTGGCACGCGCTCGGTGTAGCCGCAATGGTGGCAACGCAGCGTGCGGTCGATCTTGTGGAACACGCGAAAGGCGCTGCAGTTGGGACATTCGCTCTTCCAGTCGCACGCAGTGCAGGCCAGAACCGGTGCGTAACCGCGGCGGTTCAGGAACACCAGGGACTGCTCGCCGCGGGCGATCCGCTCGGAGATGGCGGCCAGCAACTGGGGCGAGAACACCGTCCTGTGCGGCTGCAGGTTCATGTCCACCAGCCGCACATTGGGCAACTGCGCCTCGCCGATGCGGGAGGGCATCACCAGCCGCGTGTAGCGGCCCTTGTCGCAGGCGTGCCAGCTCTCCAGCGACGGCGTGGCCGATCCCAGCAGCACCTTGGCACCTTCCAGCCGGCCGCGGTACACGGCGAGGTCGCGGGCCGAATACCGCGCGCCTTCCTGCTGCTTGTAGCTGGGATCGTGTTCCTCGTCGACCACGATCAGCCGCAGGCGCGGCATCGAGGCGAACACCGCCATCCGCGTTCCCAACACCACTCTTGCCGCGCCGCTGTGGGCGGCCAGCCAGCTTTTCAGGCGCTGCGGATGGGTCATGCCGCTGTGCATCGAGACCACGTCGCCGGCGCCGAAGCGGGCGACGAAGCGCTCCTCCAGCTGCGGCGTGAGGTTGATCTCGGGCACCATCACCAGCGCCTGGGCCAGCGGATCGGCCTCGAACAGCCGCTGCACGGCCTGCAGGTAGACCTCGGTCTTGCCGCTGCCGGTGGCTCCGAACAGCAGGAAGCAGCCGTCGCCGGTCGCGAACTGGGCCAGCGCCGCCGCTTGTTCCGGTGTCGCAGGGACTGCCGCTGGGGCGGAGGTGGGCACGGCTTCGGCAGCTGGGCGCTTCAGCCGCCGGGCCAGCTGCTGCGAACTCAGGTCGCGCAGTTGCGGCGGCAGCGCCGCCAGCGCCACCTCGCCCAGTCCGCGCTGGTAATAGTTTGCTGCAAAGGAAACAAGTTCGCGCCAGCGGGCGCCGAGCGGCGCGATGCCGTCCAGCACGCCGCAAACCTGCTTGATGTCGTCCATCCAGGGCTCAGTACCGTCCTCCGGCGGCGCATCCCAGACTACCCCGAGGACCTCCCTGCGCCCCAGTGGCACGCGCACGAGCGTTCCGGGCGCGAGTGGAAACTCACTTCCATAAGTCAGGGGGCCGGCCAGCGAACTGTGGGCCGGCGTGGGCACCACGACAGCGACAAGGCAGGTCATGAAAAGCCGCGGTTAGCCGCTTGTGTTGAGGTTGTCTGGCGAAACATCGGCTAAGTCTTTGATTCCTATGCGAATTGCCGCCGAACTATGTTTTATGTGGATAACTTTGTTGACAACCCCGCCCGAAGCGCCGCAAGCCCTTGAATCTCAACGCTTCGCCCGGAATGCCCGGAAAATATGCAAAGAAAAATAGTCAATTGAATCAACGGCTTGCGATCGCCGTGGGTTTTGTACCGAAGCCACGCAGTGGTGCAGTGCCGCAACACAACTTTTGTGCATAAGTCAAGCGCGCCTCGCCGAATTTTGCTCGCCCTGTCAGCTAGGGAACATCCTGATGACGTTTCGCGGCTCAGCGATTCGGCAAGCGCTGGTTGCGCGAGTGGTTGTGCACGGCCTGCACCAGGGCGGCGACGTGCTCTGGGGGTGTGTGCTGGCTGATCCCATGCCCGAGATTGAAGATGTGGGTCGGGCCCTGGCCACTGCCGCTGTGCGGCGCACCGAAGCTGTCGAGCACCTTGCGCGCTTCGATCTCGACCTGCGCGGGCGGCGCAAACAGCACGTTGGGGTCGAGGTTGCCCTGCAGCGCCTTGCTG
>JACMQP010000200.1 GCA_014376915.1 Ramlibacter sp. | reverse complement strand
GGTTTCCTGAAGGACGCCTGCACGGCTTTCGGCGGCCACATCATCGTGGGGCTGGATGCCAAGGACGGCAAGGTCGCCACCGACGGCTGGAGCAAGCTGACCGGCCACGAGGTAGTCGACCTGGCGCGCAAGTTTGAGGACTGGGGCGTCGAGTCCATCATTTATACCGACATTGGCCGCGACGGCATGCTGAGCGGCATCAATATCGACGCCACGGTGAAGCTGGCCCGGGCGCTGCACATCCCGGTGATCGCCTCGGGCGGGCTGTCCAACATGGCCGACATCGAGAACCTCTGCGCGGTCGAAGACGAGGGCATCGAGGGCGTGATCTGCGGCCGCGCGATCTACTCGGGTGACCTCGACTTCGCCCAGGCCCAGGCCAGGGCGGACGCGCTGCGGCCGTAACCGGGGACGCTTCCTTGTTGGCCAAACGCATCATTCCCTGCCTGGACGTCACCGGCGGACGGGTCGTCAAGGGCGTGAACTTCGTGGAGCTGCGCGACGCCGGCGACCCGGTGGAGATCGCTGCCCGTTACAACGAGCAGGGCGCCGACGAACTCACCTTCCTCGACATCACTGCAACCAGCGACGGGCGCGACCTGATCCTGCCGATCATCGAGGCCGTGGCGTCGCAGGTGTTCATTCCCCTCACTGTCGGCGGCGGCGTGCGGACGGTGGAGGACGTTCGGCGCCTGCTCAACGCCGGCGCCGACAAGACCAGCTTCAATTCGGCGGCCATCGCCAACCCGCAGGTGATCGAGGCCGCGTCGGACAAGTACGGCGCCCAGTGCATCGTGGTCGCCATCGACGCCAAGCGCCGGTCGGCCGAAGAGGCCGCAGCGCGCGGACCAGGCTGGGACGTGTACAGCCATGGCGGCCGCAAGAACACCGGGCTCGACGCCGTGCAGTGGGCGGTCGAGATGGTCCGCCGTGGCGCCGGCGAGATCCTGCTCACCAGCATGGACCGGGACGGCACCAGGTCTGGCTTCGACCTGGAGCTGACGCGAGCAGTGAGCGACGCCGTCAGCGTCCCGGTGATCGCCTCGGGGGGCGTCGGCAGGCTGGACCACCTGGCCGACGGCATCCAGCAGGGCGGGGCCGATGCGGTGCTGGCCGCCAGCATCTTCCACTACGGCGAATTCACCGTCGGGCAAGCCAAGGCCCGGATGGCCGAACGCGGTATTCCGGTCCGGCCCTGAGAGCGCCGTCGGGAATCGCTGACAATCCGGAAATGGATTGGCTCGACGATGTGAAATGGGATGCGCAGGGACTGGTGCCTGTCATCGCGCAGGAAGCCGGCAGCAACGACGTGCTGATGTTCGCCTGGATGGACCGCGAAGCCCTGCGCAAGACGGCCGAACTGGGCCGCGCGGTCTACTTCAGCCGCTCCCGCGGCAAGCTCTGGTTCAAAGGCGAGGAGTCCGGTCACGTCCAGACGGTGCACGAGATCCGGATCGACTGCGACAACGACGTGCTGCTGCTCAAGGTGACGCAACTCGGGCACGACCCGGCGATCGCCTGCCATACCGGCCGTCACAGTTGTTTCTTCAGCCGTTATCGCAATGGCGCCTGGGAGGCCATTGAACCGGTCCTGAAAGACCCCAAATCGATCTACAGTCACCAGCCATGAGCGCCATCGAAGCAAACCCGCCGTCCCAGCTGATCCCGGATTCGGGGGACGCGCTGGCGCGCCTGGCCGCCGTGATCGAAAGCCGCAAGCCCGAGCGGGGTGGCGATCCGCAGGCCAGCTACGTTGCCCGGCTGCTGCACAAGGGGCCGGACGCGTTCCTGAAGAAGATCGGCGAAGAGGCCGCGGAAGTGATCATGGCGGCCAAGGACGCCGACCATGGCGGCGACCGGCAGCGCATCGTCGGCGAGGTCGCCGACCTGTGGTTCCACAGCATGGTCGCACTGGCACACTACGGACTGGCTCCGGCCGACGTGATTGCCGAACTGGAGCGCCGCGAAGGCACCAGCGGCATCGAGGAAAAGGCCTTGCGTAAGGCCGCTTACCGTGAAGGAGAAGGCAATGGCTGAGACCGATCTGGCGGAACTGGACGCACGCAGCTCCGGCGACCGCACGGTGATGCACGTGCTGTACGGCCTGCACACCGTCGCATGGTTCAGTGCCGGCATGCTGGCCGTGATCGCTGTGGTCCTCAATTACGTCAAGCGTGGCAGCGAACAGGACCCGCTTTACGTGCTGCACCACAACTACATGATCTCCACCTTCTGGTGGACTTTGCTGTGGCTGGTGATCAGCGCCCCGCTGTGGCTGGTGTTCATCCTGCCCGGCGCCGTCGCCTATTTCGTGGTCTGGCTCTGGTACCTCTACCGGTGTCTGCGCGGCTGGCTGCGCTTCGCTGACGGCCAGCCGCCGACCTGACCCTTTCCCTGCTGCCGTTTGCCATGAGCGCCGACCATTCCAACTGCCTGTTCTGCAAGATTGCCCGCGGCGAAATTCCGTCGCGCAAGGTGTACGAGGATGACGAAATGCTGGCGTTTCACGACATCCACCCATGGGCGCCGGTTCATTTTCTGATGGTGCCCAAGGCCCACATCGACTCGCTGGCCCAGGTGGACCAATCGCACGCCCCCTTGCTCGGCAAGATGCTGGCACTGGCGCCGAAGCTGGCGTTGCAGGAAGGCTGCCGTCCCTATCCGCTGGGCGGGCACCGGGTGGTGATCAACACCGGCGCCGAAGGTGGCCAGGAAGTGCACCACCTGCACGTCCACGTGCTCGGCGGGCCCCGTCCCTGGCTCAAAGGCTGAACCGGGCAAGGGCATGCACGCCGAACTTCGGCCCGCGACTAAAATCAATCGGTTCGTATAGGAGTACTCCATGGGTTCATTTTCAATCTGGCACTGGCTGATCGTCCTTCTGATCATCGTTCTGGTGTTCGGCACCAAGAAGCTCAAGAACATCGGCTCCGATCTCGGCGGCGCCGTGAAGGGCTTCAAGGACGGCGTCAAGGACGGCTCGACTCCGGACGTGCCGGTGCCGCCGCAGCAGGTCGCAACCGCCCCCGGCGCTGCTGACAAGACGACGATCGACGTCGAAGCCAAGAACCGTTCCTGAGCGCAG
>JACMQP010000199.1 GCA_014376915.1 Ramlibacter sp. | reverse complement strand
CGCGCCCAGCCTGATCGGGGTCGGCATGTCCGGTTTTACCCTGAGCTGGGACGAGATCGCCCGGACGTCGCAGGCCATCGGCGACCTCAACACACTGCCGCTGGAACTGCAGGGGCTGACCAGCACCGTCACCACGCCGGCCATCTATGCGCTGGGAACGGTCACCACCCTGGTGTCGTTCGTGGTGCTGGGCGTCGCCTATGCGTTGATGACATTGCCGCGCCGGCGGACGGCCCGACCGGGAGTCGCGCGCGATGAATGATCCGGCTTCCGCGCATCTTGGAGCCCTGCCATCGCATGGCCGCTTCGACTATTCGCCGATCGGCGGCCGGGCGCCCCTGCACTGGCCAGGCGGCGCGCGGCTGGCGCTCTACATCGGCTTCAACATCGAGCATTTCGCCTTCGGCGAGGGCCTGGGCGCCAACCTGGCGCCTGCCGCGCCGCCGCCGGACGTGCTGAACTACGCTTGGCGCGACTACGGCAACCGGGTCGGCGTCTGGCGCTGCCTCGACCTGTTCGACGACCTTTCATTGCCCACCGGCGCCATCGTCAACACGGCGATCTACGACCATTGCCCCCAGCTGATCGACGCCTTCGCGGCCCGCGGCGACGAACTGATCGCTCACGGCCACACCAACGCGCAGCGCCAGGGAACGATGGTCGAGAGCGAGGAAAAGGCCCTGATCGTGCATTGCCGCGAGCGCATGGCGCGGGCCCACGGCAAGGCGCCGGCGGGCTGGCTGTCGCCCTGGATTTCGGAAAGCGCCGTGACCCCCGACCTGTTGGCGGAAGCGGGGTTTCGCTACACGCTCAACTGGTGCCACGACGACCAGCCGACGCTGATGACAACGCGGGCCGGCCGGTTGTGGTCCGTTCCGTATCCGCAGGAAGTCAACGACATCCCAATGATCGTGGGGCGCTTGATGGACGGCAAGGATTTCGCGCAGATGATCATCGACCAGTTCGACGAAATGCTGGAGCAGTCGCGTTCGCAGTCGCTGGTGATGGGCATCGCACTGCATCCCTACCTCATCGGCCAGCCTTACCGGCTGCGGCACCTGCGCCGGGCGCTACAGCATATCGCCGCCCACCGCAACGCCGATGGCACAGGGGATGTCTGGCTGACGACGCCGGGCGCGATTGCCGATGCCGCGGAGGTGACCCAATGAGCGCGGCATTACGCCAGGAGGTCGGCGTCTGTCGGGTGGCCTGCGCCGGCCCCGGTGATTTGAGCGGCGTGCGCGCGCTGGTCGATTCCGGGCAGCTGCTGCCGTCCGAGATCGTCGCGGTGATGGGCAAGACCGAAGGCAATGGCTGCGTCAACGACCACACCCGCGAATTCGCAACCCTGGCCTGGTCGCACTTTCTCGCTGGTCACCTCGGGTGCAAGCCGGAACAGGTCGGCGATCGTGTCGCACTGGTGATGTCGGGTGGAACCGAGGGCGTGCTGTCGCCGCATTTCACCGTCTTCACCCGGCGCTTGCTGCCGGACCACGGCCGCGCCGGTGACAAGCGGCTGGTGCTCGGCGTCGCCCACACAACGGACTTCGCGCCGGAGCAGATCGGGCGGCTGGCGCAGGTCGATGCGACTGCTGCCGCAGTGCGGACCGCGATGCTGGATGCGGGCATCCGCCATTGCGCAGACGTGCATTTCGTCCAGATCAAGTGCCCCTTGCTCACCGCGGCGAAGGTAAGCGAGGCGCTGGCCCGCGGCCAGTCCACCGTCACCAGCGACAGCTACGAGTCGATGGGCTGGTCGCGCGGCGCTTCGGCGCTGGGCGTCGCAGTGGCCCTGGGTGAGGTGACCCGCGAGGCCGTGGCGCAAGCCAACATCCTTGCGGACGGTTCCCTCTTTTCAGGGCGGGCCTCTGCCTCTTCCGGCATCGAGCTGGACAACAACGTGGTGATCGTCCTCGGCGAGGCCATGGGGTCGGCGTCGCCCTACCGCATCGCCCATGCCGTCATGCGCGACGCGGTCGATGCAGCGAGCGTTCGCCGGCTGCTGCGCAACGCCTTCGGGCTCGACCCCGACGAGGACCCGGACGCCGTGGTTCGCCGGCTGGTGAACCTGTTCGCCAAGGCCGAGGCGGCCCCCGATGGCGCGGTGCGCGGCCAGCGCCACACCATGCTGGATGACTCCGACATTAATTCCACCCGGCATGCGCGTGCCGCCGTCGGCGCTGTGCTCGCGTCGGTCGTGGGCCATACTGCCCTATATGTCTCCGGCGGCGCCGAACACCAGGGTCCGCCGGGCGGCGGGCCGGTCGCTGCCATCGTTCGAATGGAACCAAGCCCATGACCCGAATCCGAATCACCGCCGGCGGCCACACCTTTGTCGCCGAAACCAACCCCGATGCGCCCCAGACGGTTGCCGCATTCATGAAGCTGCTGCCGTACCGGCAACGGCTGATCCACGTGCGCTGGAGCGGCGAAGCGTGCTGGGTGCCGCTGGGGGAATTCAAGCTCGGGGTCGGGTTCGAGAACCACACCAGCCATCCATCGGCAGGGGACATCCTGTTCTACCCAGGGGGCTACAGCGAGACCGAGCTGCTCATTGCCTACGGCGCATGCAGCTTCGCCAGCAAGATGGGGCCGCTGGCCGGCAACCATTTCCTGACGGTGGTCGAAGGGCGCGAGAACCTGCGTGCGCTGGGCACCAAGGTGCTGTGGCACGGGGCGCAGGACGTGGTGTTCGAAGCGCTCTGAGGGCAGCGACGTGCAGGCAGCAGACCGCATCGATTGCGCCTGGCTGATCGCCGATCCAGGCGCTCGCGCCGCTCAGGCGGACATGCGCCTGTCTATCGCCGCCGGACGGGTCGCGCAGATCGGCCCGCTCGATGCGGCCCCTGCCGGCCGCCGCCGTCTGGTGCTGCCGGCACTGGTCAACGCTCACGACCATGCGCGCACCTTTCGCAGCGCCACGCTCGGCGCCTTCGGTCAGCCGCTGGAGGGCTGGCTGCCCTACCTGGGTCTGATCCCCGGGGCCGATCCCTATCTTTGCGCCGCAACGTCCTTTGCGCGGACCGTGAAGCGCGGCGTGAGCGATGCGATGGTGCACTACACCCGGGTCCAGGGACTGGGACCGTATCTGGAGGAAGCGCGTGCCGTCGCGCGTGCTGCCTGCGATGTGGGCCTGCGGATCGGCTTTGCGATCGCGCTGCGGGATCGCCATGGGCTGGGCTACTGCGACGACACAGTCGTGCTGGAGGCGCTGCGCCCCGGCATTCGGCAGGAAGTGGCCGCGCGGCTGTCGGTGAGGCCGGCGTCCGCGCCCCAGCAACTGGCGCAGGTCGATGACGTCGCCCGCATGGTGCGGGAAGCAGGCTACGCCGGGAACGTCACGGTGCAGTACGGTCCGACCGGCGTCCAGTGGTGCAGCACGCCGCTGCTGGAAGCCGTTGCGCAGGCATCGGCCGACACCGGCCGGCCGGTGCACATGCACTTGCTGGAGACGCGTTACCAGCGCGACTGGGCCGATCAGGCACATCCTGAAGGCATCGTCGATTTCCTCGACCGCATCGGCCTGCTCAGCCCGCGGCTGACGCTGGCGCATTGCGCCTGGGCCCGGCCGGCGGAGCTGGCCTTGCTGGCCGAGCGTGGCGTCACCATCGCCGTCAACACGAGTTCCAACCTGGGACTGAAATCTGGCATCGCCCCGGTGGGCGAGATGCTGCGCCAGGGCTGCCGCATCGCGATGGGGCTGGACGGCATGGCATTCGATGAAGACGACGACGCGCTGCGCGAGATGCGGCTGGCCTATTCGCTGCATCGGGGCTGGGGATACGAGGTGGAGATGAGCAGCGCGCAACTCTGGGCCTTCGCTGCGATCCACGGCAGGCGCAGTGTCAATGGTATCGACGCCGCAGCCACGGCCGGCGGCCGGATTGTCGAGGGCGTCGCAGCCGACCTGCTGGTGCTGGACTGGGAGACGCTCGATGACGACGCTCTGCTGCCCGGCATCGATCCGCTGGACCTGCTGCTGGCCCGAGCCAGCGGCGCGCATGTCGACCAGGTCTTTATCGGCGGCCGTGCCGTGGTCCGGGGTGGCCGCGTTCTCACAGTGGACGAAGCCGCATTGCGCGCCGAGCTGATTGCGCAGGTCCGCGGTAGCCTGGCAGCGGCCGGGGACGCCGCGCATTGGCGTCGCACGGTCGATGCCCTGGCCGAGGACCTGGGACCCTTTTACCGCAGCGCGCAGTTTCGCGGCTGCTGTTGAGGAGTCGAGAACATGAATTCAACCCTGATTCGCGGCGGCCGCGTCATCACCGCCACCGACGACTACCTGGCCGACGTGCTGATGCGCGACGGCCTGATCGAGGCCATCGGCCGGCAACTCACCGTCGGCGAGGACGTCGATGTGGTCGACGCCACCGGGCTCTACGTGCTGCCCGGCGGCGTCGACACCCACGTGCATCTGGAAAACGTGATCGGCCCGACGGTCACCTGCGACACCTTCGCCAGCGGAACCCGGGCCGCGGCCTTCGGCGGCACCACCACCATCGTCGACTTCGCGCTGCAGACCGAAACCGACTCGCCGCTGGGCGCGATTGCCCGCGCCCAGCGCAGCGCCGAGGCGCAGGTGGCGGTCGACTACAGCCTGCACGTGATCGTGACCCGGGTCGACGACCAGGTGCTGGCGGATGTGCGCCATGCGATGCGCCATGAAGGCGTCACCAGTTTCAAGATGTTCATGGCCTACCCGGGCGTGATGATGGCCGACGATGCCGCCATCTTCCGGATGCTGCGCCAGGTCGGTGCCGACGGCGGGATGGTGGCGCTGCATGCCGAGAACGGCACGGTCATCGACCTGCTGATCAAGGAAGCGCTGGAGGCGGGCCACACCTCGCCGCGCTACCATGCGCTGACGCGGCCGGCCATCATGGAAGGCGAGGCGACGCACCGTGGCATCCGGCTGGCGGAGCTGGCCGAAGCGCCGATCTACTTCGTCCACGTCTCGTCGAACCAGGCGCTCAAGCACATCGTCACGGCGCGGGACGAAGGCATTCCAGTCTTTGCCGAAACCTGTCCGCACTACCTGCTGTTCGACGATTCGGCCTACGCCGGTGACGACGTCGCGATCGCGAAATACGTCATGACGCCGCCGCTGCGAACCACGGACGACCAGAAGCACCTGTGGCGGGCGCTGCGGTACGACGACTTGCAGGTGATCGCCACCGACCACTGCCCCTTCTGCATGAAGGAAGGCCACCTCGGCTACCGGCAGCAGAAGATGCGCGGCAAGGACGACTTCTCGCTGATTCCCAACGGTGCGCCCGGCATCGAGACCCGGCTGGTCAGCCTGTTCGACATCGGCGTGATGCAGGGCAAGCTCTCGCTGAACCGCTTCGTGCAGCTGACCTCGACCACCCCGGCCAAGCTGTTCGGCCTGTTTCCGAAGAAAGGGACCATCGCCGTGGGCAGCGACGCCGATGTGGTGCTGTTCGACCCGCTGGCAACCCAGACGATCCGCGCCCGCGACCTGCATGGCAACTGCGACTACACGCTGCTGGAGGGCCGGGCCTTGCGCGGCCGGGTGGAGAAAGTGTTCCTGCGCGGCAACCTGATCGTCGAAGGGCCGCGCTGGCTGGGGCGCGAGGGGATGGGGCGCTTCGTTCCGCGCGGCGAGGTTCGGGCGTTCTAGCGCCCACCCTCATTCAACCTTCGCGCCGGAAGCCCTGACGATGGCGCCGGCCGTGTCCCAGTCGGCACGCAGCAGTTTCTGGAACTCGTCGCTGGTCATCGGCGCCGTTTCGACGCCCAGGTTGATGAAGCGCTGCTGCACCGCGGGGTCGGCCAGCACCTTCTGCAACGCGGCGTTCAGGCGCTCTACCTCGGCCCTGGGCGTAGCGGCCGGCGCCAGCAGTCCGATCCATGAATCGAATTTGTAGCCCGGCACGCCGGCTTCTGCCGCCGTCGGCAGGTCGGGCAGGAAGCGCGAGCGCGTCGGGCCGGTGTAGGCCAGCAGCTTGATGCGGGCATCCTGTTTGAAGGGGACGACGCCGATCACCGCCGGCACCACGCCCTGCACGCGGCCGGCCAGCGTTTCGTTCACCGCGTCGCCGGTGGACTTCATCGGGATGTGCTGCATCTGCACGCCAACCTTCGCGAGAAACGACGCCATGCCAAGGTGGGTGGCGCTGCCGTTGCCGGCGGAGGCGTAGTTGTAATGGCCGGGCCGGGCCTTGAGCAGCTTGACGTAGTCGGCCAGGTTGTCGACGCCCAGGTTGCCCGGCGCGGCGATCACGTACCCCGAGTTGCCCAGGTAGGTCACGCCCACGAAATCCTTGATCGGGTCGTACGGCAGCTTGCTGTACATGTGGCCGGCGAGCGTGTGGCTGGCTGCCGCGAGCACCAGCGTGTTGCCGTCCGGTATCGACCTGGCAACCTGTGCGGTGCCGATGGTGCCGCCAGCGCCGGGCCGGTTCTCGACCAATACCGACGCATTGAGCAACTGGCCCAGCTCGTTGTTGAAGGTGCGGGCGATCGTGTCCTGCACGGCGCCTGGACCGAACGGAACGACGATGTGGATGACGCGTTGCGCCAGCGCCGGGGTGCCGGCGAGAAGCGCCAGAGCCAGCGCCACGCCGCAGCGACGAAACCGTTGAACTGTCATGGAAACTCCTCTTTCAGGGCTGGGCCAGCCAGCGTTGGACGAGATGGACAAAGTCGCTTGCGCCGACGGGAACGAGCGCGTCGTTGAAGTCGAGCAACGTCAGTTGTCCCTTGCACATTCGTAGCTACTGGCGCGGACCGGGTCGCCGTGGCCGCGGTAGCGCTGCACCGCCGGCCAGCGGCACATCGGCCGCGACGTCATGACCGGGAACGGCGGTACCGGCTCCAGGTCCACCTGCACCAGGTCCTGCGGGGCGCGGCCATGCTCGACCCATTGCACCAGCACGTCGAGCATGTCGACGCCGACCGGCGCTCCGGTGCCCACGTGGTCGGCGCCGGGCGTGGTGTACAGGCGCAGGAAATCGTCCGCCGTCTCCTGGCCCATCTTCGCGACCACCGCGCGGTAGTACGCGATGCCCGCATACGGGCTCTGCGCGTAGTCGGCCAGGTGCTCGCTGAGCACCAGCTTGCCGCCGCGCGCGCGGAACGCCGACAGATCGGGGTCGGTCGAATCCATCAGCTGCGAGATCTCGCCCACCCGCTGCGCGTGCTCCTCGGGCTTGAAGCGGCTCGGGTCGGCGTTGCCGTCGCGCAGCACGAAGTACTGGATCGCGCCGCTGCCGTAGAGCCACGCGCGGCTGCTGGTGCCACTCACCGGTAGGGTTTGGCGGGCGGTGCCGGTCTGCCAGCTGACATAGCCGCCCACCGGGCCGGTGCCGCTGGCCGCTTCGCCGCCCCAGGCCCAGCCGGGATAGCTGCGCACGCCGTTCGCGAGCGGGAAGCTGAACTCGTAAGGCGAATGCAGAGTCCGCAGCGCCTGCACCTGCGCTTCAGTCAGGCAGGACAGCGTTTTGGCCGCGCGGCACAGTAGCCGCGCCGGGTCGAAGCTGGCGTGGCAGGCCTGCGGGTCGCCGACGATGCCGTCGACCCGGCGGTCCAGCGCGTCGCACTGCGCCAGCACGGCCTGGCCGACCAGCTTCACGTCGGCGGGCGCGAGCCAGCCGTCGCCCAGCTGGGTCGCTCCCATGCGCGTCCCGGCCGCCTGCAGCCCCATCCAGTGGATGACCGGCACCCGGGCGAAGATGCCGTCGAAGTCCTGCGGGTAGCGCTGGGCCATGGTCAGCCCTTCGCGGCCGCCTTCGGAGCTGCCCATGAAGTACAGCCGTTGCGGCGCCTGGCCGTAGCGGCGCTTCATCAGCTCGACCGACAGGTCGCGCACCTTCTTGTACGAAGCGTGGGCGAAATTGGCGAGCGCCTCGTCGTTGAGAGCGAAGGCCTGCAGCGGCACCGTGGGCGAGTTCTGGTGGCCCGAGTCGGTGCCCACCGTGACGAAGCCGCGCGCCAGTGGCGACGGCAGGTCGATGCGCGCCGAGGGCGGCAGGCCCAGGCCGGTGACCAGCACGCCGTTGAAGCCGCCGCCACCCAATTGCAGCGAACGGCCGTTCCAGCGCGTGGGCAGATTGACCTGGAACCGGATCGGCGGCGCGTTCGGGTCCACCGGCTGGATCGCGCCGACCACCTTGCAGAACTGCGGGGTGGCTGGCTGCACCACGGCCTCGGGCGGCGGCGGGATGAAGGGCAGGGGATTGGTCAGTGTCAGGCCGCTGGCGGGCAGCAGCGTCGCGGTTTCGATGACGGCGCCACCGCTGGGCAGGCCGATGGCCGACGCCGGGATCGGCGCCATCAGCGCGGTGCAGCCAAGTTCGGCATCCGCGTCTGACTGGGTCCAGGGCAGGGCGGTGCAGCCGCTGAGCAACGCGAGCCCGGCCAGCGCCAGGAGTGCGCGCGGCGCGGCAACAGGGGAGACAGTCATGGGGGTCTTTCTTCGAGCGCGGGCCAGCGCCGCGAGAGCGATCATATCGGCCGCAAAAGCCGCCCGACGCAGCCGATAATCCGGACTTTCCCGCCATGGGTCGTCTGCGGCCACCGCAACAGGAGAGTCGATGAGGTTTGCAACTTTCAATCACCAGGGCCAGCGCCACGTCGGCGTGTTTGCTGCGGATGGCCGGACGGTCACCGCGCTGGACCTGCCCGCCGCTGCCGGCGAGCGCGGCATGCTCGCGCTGATCGAGCAGCTGGCTGGTGGCGCGGCCATGCCCGCCACCCGGGGCGCCGCGCTACCGCTGGGCGGCGTCAAACTCGAAGCGCCGATTCCCGTGCCGCGGCGCAACGTGTGGTGCGTGGGCCGCAACTATCACGCGCACGCCAGGGAACTGCAAGCCTCGGTGTTCAAGAACAATGCGGCGGATACGACCTCCTGGCCGATCTTTTTCACCAAGGCGCCGGAGACGGTGATCGGTCCGAAGGACGCGGTGGTGCTGCCCGGCGCCGCCATTTCGACCCAGATCGACTACGAGGCGGAACTGACCATCGTCATCGGCAAGGGCGGCAAGAACATTCCGCGCGACCAGGCGATGGCGCACGTCTTCGGCTACACCATCGTCAACGACGTCACCGCGCGCGACGTGCAGATGCGCCACCAGCAATGGGATCTGGGCAAGTCGTTCGACACGTTCTGCCCGATGGGTCCGTGGATCGTGACGGCCGACGAACTCGATGGCCGCAACACCCGCGTGCGCTGCTGGGTCAACGGCGACCTGCGCCAGGACGCGCTGACCACCGACCTCATTTTCGACCTGCCCAGCCTGATCGAGACCGCGTCGCGCGGCATCACGCTGCACCCGGGCGACCTGATCGCCACCGGCTCGCCGGCCGGCGTCGGCATGGGAATGACGCCCCCCAGCTGGCTCAAGGCCGGCGACACGGTACGGATCGCCGTCGACGGACTGGGCGAGATCGAGAACCGCTTTGTCGACGGCTGAGCCCAGGGCGCTCCCGACCCCCGGGCCTCGGGGCCGGCGTCACAGCTGTGACGACAACAGGCTGGCAGCGCGTTCCTTGAACCGGTCCCACGCCGGCCGCGAGTGCCACTGCGCGGCTGTGTATTCACGGCTTTTTGCCAGGTCCAGCTCGAAGATGTGGGTCTGCTCGCGGGCGAAATCTTCTTCGTAGACGTTGAGGTTGGCTTCGTCGTTGAGGCTGAAGGAACGCTGGTCGAAGTTGGTCGACCCGACCGAGGACATGCGGCCGTCCACCACCATCACCTTGCAGTGGTACATGGTGGGCTGGTACTCGTAGATTTTCGCGCCCGCGTCCAGCAGCTCGCCCCAGGTCGCTTTCGAGGCGTTGCCCACGGTATCGGCGTCGGTGAACGGACCGGGCACGATGATTCGGACCTTCACGCCTCGTTTCATCGCCGTGACCATGGCCGCCCGTGTCAGCTCGTTGGGCACGAAGTAGGCGCTGGCCAGGTCGATGCTCTGGTCGGCGGCGGTGATGGCCATCAGGTACATCAGCTGCATGCTCTCGGCGCCGCCGGTCGGCGAGCTGGAGAACATATGGGCCCGCTGCTCGCCGACCCTGGCCAGCGGCGGAAAGTACGCGGGGCCGTGCAGCACTTCGCCCGATGCCTTGGTCCAGTTGTCGACGAATACCGATTACATCTGCGCCACCACCGGTCCCTCCACCCGGAAATGGCTGTCACGCCAATGGTCGCTGTCCTGCGCATTGCCCTCCCACTGCGGCGCGATGCCGACACCGCCGGTGAAGCCGACCGCGCCGTCGACAACCAGCAGCTTGCGGTGGGTGCGGTTGTTCAGGCGGCCCAGGTGGTACCAGGACGGCTTGTGGAACCGCTCCAGCCTGACGCCGGAGGCCCTGAGGTTCTCCAGCATCTTCTTGTCGATTTTCGCGCTGCCGGCCCAGTCCAGCAGCACGTTGACCTTGACTCCGGCGCGAGCCCGTTCGCCCAGGGCGTCGGCAAATTTCTGGCCGATCTCGCCCGACCAGTAAATATAGCTTTCGAAGTTGATCGTCTTGCGGGCGGAGCCGATCGCCTCCAGCATCGAAGGGAAGATCTGCACGCCGTTGACCAGCGTCTTGTAGCGGTTGCCGTCGATGATGGGCGGACCGAGCAGCGTCCCCATCTCGTACTGGAACTGGGGGTCGGCCGAGCCGTAGTGGCGCTGCAGCTGCCGATCGATCTTCTTCTCGCTCGAGGAGAGGTTGATGACCAGCAGCGTCAGGAGCAGTGCCGTTGCAAGGCCGGCGACAAACCAGAGGACCACTTTTTTCTTGACTTTCATGTTGGCAGGCATTGAGGCGGCTCATCCTATGCAACGAAATTCAACCCGCCTGTAGGACGGAAACTCGACAGAAAGGGCGCGGCCGCTCAATACACGTTGAAGCGCCCGGTCCACTTCCGCTGGTATTCCATCCGGCCGAAGTGCTCGGCGATGAAGTCGATGAAGGTCCGCACTTTCGCCGACAGGTGCTTGCGGCTGGGGTAAGCCAGGTTGATCATCAGCCGCGGCAGGTCCCACTCGTCCAGCACCGGCACCAGCCGGCCGGCCACGATGTCGTCGTAGACGATGTAGGTCGGCTGCACCAGGATGCCCAGCCCGTCGAGCGCGGCGGCGCGCAAAATCTGTCCGTCGTTCGATTCCAGCAGACCGTGCACGGCGACGGCCGTCGTCTGCCCTTGGCGGCTGAAGCGCAACTCGTTCGGGTTGTTCGCGTGCACGTAGAGCAGCAGCTTGTGACGCTGCAGGTCCTCGAGGCTGGCCGGCCGCCCGTGCTGGGCGAAGTAGCGCGGCGACGCCACCAGGATGCGCCGCGTTTCGGCCAGCCGCCGGATCGTGATGTTCGAGTCCGGCTCGTATTCGCGGGTGCGGATGGCGACGTCGATGTTGTTGTCGATGATGTCCAGGTAGCGGTTGGCGGCCTCCACGTGGACCTGCACGTTCGGGTAGCGCTGGGTGTATTCGCGCAGCAGCGGCGCCACGTGGTGCATCGAGAACGACAGCGAGGCCGTGATCCGGAGCATGCCGGTGGGGTTGAGCGCCGTGGCGTTCACCGCCGATTCCGCGTCTTTCAGGTCTGCCAGGATGGCCCGGGCCCGCGCGAAGAACTCGGTGCCGGTGTCGGTCAGGTACAGCCGGCGGGTGTTGCGCTCGACCAGCCGCGCGCCCAGCCGCTGCTCCAGCGCCGACAGGTGACGGCTGGCGGCGGCGTTCGACAGCTCCAGCGCCTCGGCGGCGCGGCTCAGGCTGCCGGTCTCTGCCACCTGCACGAACAGTTCGATTTCGGTCCAGCGATCCAAGCGCTTCTCCTGCCAGTCGGCTTTTTTTGAATGTTCCTGCTGGCGATTGTCGCGCCTGGGCCGGCCAGTGTTCCGCTGCGCGAAAAAGTCATTTGCGTCCCCGGTCTTCCGCAAGCGCCGCCGCTCTCCTAAATTCGACCGGCAGCGACTGTGCTGCGCCGGAGGCTTCTTGCGCAATCTCACTCAGGACAACATCACCCAGGCCGTTATCGCGCGGCTGGCGGGCACGCCCGACGCACGGCTGCGCGAAGTCATGACCAGCCTGGTGCAGCACCTGCATGCCTTCGCCCGCGACGTGCGGCTGACCGAGGATGAGTGGCTCCAGGGCATCCGGTTCCTGACCGAGGTCGGCCACAAGACCACCGACAGGCGCCAGGAGTTCATCCTGTTGTCCGACACGCTGGGCCTGTCGATGCTCACCGTGGCGATGAACAACGACAAGCCGCAGGGCTGCACCGAGGCCACTGTGTTCGGGCCGTTCCACGTTGAAGGGGCGCCGCAGTACGAGAACGGCGCCGACATCGCCAACGGCGCTGCGGGCGAGCCCTGCCTGGTGCTTGGCCGCGTGCTGGGCCTGGACGGCAAGCCCGTGGCCGGCGCCACCGTGGAGGTCTGGCAGGCCGACGCCCAGGGCAACTACGACGTGCAGTACGAGGGCCTGGATCACCACCAGGCGCGCGGCGTGCTGCGTTCCGGCCCGGACGGCCGCTTCGCCTTCCGCAGCGTGCTGGCCGAGTCGTATCCGATCCCGCACGACGGCCCGGTGGGCGAGTTGCTGCAGGCCACCGGCCGCCATCCCTGGCGGCCTGCCCACCTGCACTTCATGATCGTGGCCGACGGTTATGAGCGGCTGGTGACCCATGTGTTCCGCAGTGGCGACCAGTACCTCGATTCGGACGCCGTGTTCGGCGTGCGCGAATCGCTGGTCGCCGACTGGCGCCAGCAGGCCGATGGAACCTACCTGCTGGAGTACGACTTCGTGCTGAACCCCTGCGCGAAAGCCGGCCCATGATCTACACCTTCATCCTGATGGACAGGCCCGGCGCCGCCGAACTGCGCCAGCGCTTGCGGCCCGAGCACAAGGCCTACCTGGCGGCTGTGGCCGACCGGATTGCCTTCGCCGGCCCGTTCACCACCGATGACGGCCAGCAGATGCTGGGCAGCTTGCTGGCGATCGACTTCCCGTCGCGCGAGGCGGCGCAGGCATGGCTCGCGGCCGAGCCCTTCACCCGGGGCGGCCTGTATGCCAGTACCGCCGTTCACGCCTTCACCAATCTCTGGCCCCAGAAGGCCGGCTTCGCGCCATGATCAAGCACATCGTCATGTGGAACGTGCGCGGCGACACGCCGGGCGCCAGGGCGCGCGCCATCGCGCAGCTGCAAAGCAGTTTTGCCAGCCTGCGCGGCCGCATCCCGGGTCTGCTGCATATCGAGGTCGGCATCGACACCAGCCGGGTCGACTACGCCTGCGACGTGGTGCTCTACTCCGAATTCGAAAGTCAGGCCGCACTCGACGCCTATGCCAGCCATCCCGAGCACCTGCGGGTGAAGCGCGAGCTGGGCGACCTGCGCACCGCCCGCTACCAGGTGGACTTCGCGCTGGCGCCGCCGCGGCCAGCCCCCAGCGCCAGCCACAACCGGGAGACCTCGGCATGAACGACGACCTGACCGATGAACTGCTGGTGCGCCGCATGGTGGAGCGCTGGGCGGTGTGGCGCGACGCCGGCGACTGGGAGCGCTTCGCCACCGTGTGGCATCCGGATGGCGTGATGATGGCGACCTGGTTCCAGGGGCCGTTCAACGACTTCATTCGCGTGACGCAGGAGGGGTGGGCCAAGGGCGTGAGCATCCTGCACTTTCTGGGCGGCTCGGCGGTCGAGGTGGCTGGCGACCGCGCGATCGGGCAGACCAAGATGACGATCTCGCAGCGTGGCATGGTCGAGGGGGTGCTGTGCGACGTTGTCTGCACCGGTCGCTTCTACGACTTCGTCGTCAAGCACGAAGGCGAGTGGAAGCTGCTGCACCGCCAGCCGATCTACGAGAAGGACCGGATCGACCCGGTCGATCCCGGCGCCAGCCTCGATCTCGACGCCGCCGCCCTGGCGAAATTCCCCGAGGGCTATCGGCACCTGGCCTATATCCAGACCCGCATCGGCTACACGGTCAAGATGGACATGCCGATGCTCAAGGGCCCGGTGGTCGAGCAGCTGTACCGGCGCGGCGCGCTCTGGCTGGCCGGCGGCGCGCTGGAAAGGTAAGGGATGGGAAAACTGCTCGTTGCCGCGGCGTTGCTGGCAGCCGCCGTGCTCGGCCATGCGTCGGCGGTTGCCCGCAGCGCCTACCCGTCGCGCCCTGTCCTAATGGGCAAACAGATGGCGCTCGGCGCGGGCGACCTGGACAAGACGCGCGACGCGCCGGTCACGGTGATCGTGGCGAACGACACGCAGTTCTACGAACACATGCCGCAGGTCTGGCACCAGCCTGGCGCCAGGGAAACTTTCGAAGGCAACGCCGCACTTGCGCAAGCCACCGCCAGCCGCAACGGCACGCTCGGCGGCGCCTACTTCATGATCGCAGCGCGGGCTGTCGGCCTGG
>JACMQP010000198.1 GCA_014376915.1 Ramlibacter sp. | reverse complement strand
GTCAACGGTTCCCGGGCGACCGCCCTGCCCGACGGCTGCCTGGAGATCGCCCACCCGACGCCGGGCATGGCGCCGCTGCGCATCGATCCCGCCGATTCGGACCGGCCGATGGCTTTCTCCCTGCCGCTCGCGCCCGGCATCCTTGCTGCCAGCAGCTTCGACATCGCGTCCCCGCCCAGCACCCGCGCGATGCTGGAGAAGTTCGAAGGCTGGCTGCGGCCGCTGACCGTGCAGTTCTGCCTGGCGTCGCGGATCGTCCAGACCAAGCTCGACGTCGCCTCCTGCGTGTACCACGTCACCGTCGACGGCCGGCTGGTGGCCGTCGTCAGCCGCCGAACGGGCGTCGGTGTGCTGCCGATCGCCGATCCGTTCCATCTCGAGAACGCGCTATGGGCCAGGCGGCCTGGGCCAGCCGACGAGATTCCGAGCCACTTCGTGCAGGCGGGTCTGAGCCAGGTGCTGTGGCAGTACGCCATGCGCACCACACGCAGCCTGCTGCCGGGATACTTCCGCTCGGGTCCGATTTACTGGTGCCGGGCGCCGCAGCTGCCGCAGCGTCTGTTCGGCGATTCCCACTTGATGATCGTGCGCGAACTGGCCCAGGCGCCGGTCTCCTTTTTAGAACTGCACCAGCGCACCGGCCTGCCGGAAGCAGTGGTGGCGCGCGACCTGGCCGGGCTCCGGATCGTGGGCGCAGTGACGCACGACCGCAAGCAGGCGCTGCGGCTGGCGCAGCAGCCTGCGGCCACGAACAACAGCAACGGCGACGCTCATCGCCAGCGCGCGCCGGCAGCGCCATTGCGCCCCAGCGTGCTCGCCTCCGGCGGTGCCGCCATGGGCGACATGACGGCGCCCGCACCGCTGACGCCGCAGCCGTCCTGAGACGGCGCGCGGCCTTCAGAGGCCCTCAGAGCCGCATCGCGCCTTCGCGCCCGGCCAGGCGCACCAGGTGCCCCACATCCAGAATCAGCGCCACCGAGCCATCCCCCATCACGGTCGCGCCGGACAGGCCCGGCACCCTGCGGAAATTCGTTTCCAGGCTTTTTACGACAACCTGCTGCTGGCCGACCAGTTCGTCCACCAGCAGCACCGCGTCGCAGCCGTCGGTCTCGACGATGACGGCGATGCCGGCTTCGCCCTGCGCGCTCGGCGTGCGGGGCGGAAACAGCCGCGCCAGCCTCAGCACCGGCAAGTAGTCGTCGCGAACGCGCAGGGTGTCGCCCTGCCCCGGCAACGCGTGCACGTCCGCCATGTCGACGCTGCGCGACTCCACCACGCAGGACAGCGGCAGCACGTAGATCTCGCCACCGACCGAGACGGTCATTGCCTCCATGATCGCCAGCGTCAGCGGAACGCTCACGGTCACCCGCATGCCCTGGCCAGGCGTGGAGAACAGGTCGATGGTGCCGCCCAGCGCCTGGATGTTGCGCTTGACCACGTCCATGCCGACACCGCGTCCCGAGACTTCCGTGACTTCCTCGGCTGTCGAGAAACCGGCCTCGAAGATCAGCGGCCAGACTTCCTGGTCCGGTACGTCGGGCGCAACCGCCATTCCACGTTCGGCGGCCCGGCTGCGAATGCGGCCGATGTCCAGCCCGCGGCCGTCGTCGGTCACTTCGATCACGATATTGCCGCCACGCTGGCTGGCGCGCAGGTTGATGAAGCCGACCGGCGGCTTGCCGGCCGCGACGCGCGCCTCGGGCGACTCCAGGCCGTGGTCGACCGCGTTGCGCACCAGGTGCGTCAGCGGATCCGAAATCTTCTCGATCAGGCCGCGGTCCAGTTCGGTGGTTTCGCCGGACATCCGCAGTTCGACCCGCTTGCCCAGGCGCGACGACAGCTCGCGCACCAGCCGGGGAAAGCGCGAGAAGACGTTGGAGATGGGCAGCATGCGGATCGCCAGCACCGCTTCCTGCAGGTTGCGGGTGTGGCGCGACAGGTCCGCCAGGCCGGCGTTGCTGCCGTACTCGCTGTTGCTGCCTGCCTCGGCCAGCGCGCCCTGGCGGGCCAGCATGGCTTCGGTGATTACCAGCTCACCCACCAGGTTGACCAGCAGGTCCACCTTCTCGGTGGCAACGCGAATGAAAGTCGCGTCCGCCGGGCCTGCAGGTGCCTGCGCTTCGGCGCCGCGCCGGCCGCCATCGGACGCGACGACGGACTCGGATTGCTCGGCCGGCTCAGGCTCGACCGGCCTGGACCGCTGCTGCCTCAGCTCCTCCGGTGTCACGAACAGGTCCACGTGGGTGGCGGGCACGGGCGTGGGGGCAGGCGCTGCCGGCTCCGCCGCCGCCGAATGCCCGCGCAGCCGGAACTGCGCCGGATCGACAAAGAACTCGTCGTCGCCATCGATCAGCGCGGACGCTGCCGGCGTCGCGGCAGGCGCGGCAGCAGCGCCGGCGCCAGCATCGCGCGCGGCGCCCGTGCCGGCGACCAGCGTCCCGATGCTGATCTGCTCCGGTGCGACCACCAGCGACAGCACGCTTTGAAGGTCCGCCGCTGCGCCCTGCAGGCTTACGTCGAACCGGATCGAGCCGCCGGCGACGTTGTCGATGGCCGTGTTGGCGACTGCGCCCATCTCGCCCAGACCCTGCAGCATCATGTCGAGTTCGGCCGCGTCGATCGGCTCCGTGAGCGGCGCCAGGCAGACCCTGAAGCTACGCACGACCTGCCCCGCCTGCGAGCCGGGCGCATCGGTGGAAGGCAGCGAGACCCGCTCCAGCATCATCGCCTCGACCTCGGAGCTGTCCGGCGGCGCGCTCAGCAACCCGCGGTGGTGCAGCACCTGCGAGCGGACGGTATCACCGGCCTTGAGCATGGCGTCGATGTCGCCCTTGCCGATTGGCCGCTCGCCCTTGCGTAGCAGGTCCAGCAGGTTCTCCTGCAAGTGCGTCAGCGCCGCCATGTCGGTGCAGCCCAGCATGCCGGCGCTGCCCTTGATCGAGTGCACAGCGCGGAAAATCGCGTTCAGGTCATCGGGCAACGGTGCATCGGTGTCCAGCCGCAACAGGATGGTTTCGACATTGGCCAGGTGCTCCTGGGTCTCCTCGAAGAAGATCTCCCGGAACGCGTCGGCGTCGCCCAGGACGCTGGATACCTGCGACATGTTTGCCTCCGCCTAGATGAACTTGCCGACGATGTCGAGCATGCGCTGGGGATCGAACGGCTTGGCCATCCAGCCGCTGGCGCCGGCTTCACGGCCCTTCTGCTTTAGCTCCGGGCTGACCTCGGTCGACAGCACGATCAGCGCCACCGGGTCGTAATTGGGCAGGCACCTCAGTTCGCGCACCAGCGTGACGCCGTCCATGCGGGGCATGTTGTGGTCCGTGACAACAAGGTCAAACACCCGGTCGCGCGCCAGCTCCAGCGCCTCGACGCCGTCGCCGGCCTCGGCCACTTCGTAACCGGCGCCTTGCAGCACCGCCGCGACCATCTTGCGCATGGAACGCGTGTCGTCGACAACGAGAATCGATTTGCTCATTTTTTCTCACCTGTTGCTGGTTTTGTCTTGTCGCGTTTGCGGGTGCTGGGGATGAACTGCGCAATGGTTTCCAGCAGCCGATTCTCGTCCAGCGGCTTGGTCAGGTATTCATCGCAGCCGGCCAGCGAGCCGCGCAGCTTGTCGAATGGGGAACTGCGGCTGGTCAGCATCACCACCGCGGTCTTCTTGATCGCCTGCTTGTTCGACTTGATCAGCTTGCAGACCTGGTAGCCGTCGATGCCGGGCAGCACCACGTCCAGGAAGACGCAGGCGTATTCGCGAGAGCCGGTCAGGCCCACGGCCTCCTCGCCAGTCTCGGCGTAATCGACCTCGAAGCCGAAAGGCGCCAGCTTGGCCTTCATGAACATCCGCACCGTGGCGTTGTCGTCCACCACCAGAACCGCGTCGCCCAGCGCCCTGCGCTTGGATGCATGGTCGGGAATGGATGGCTCGGCCGACGAGCGCGACGCCGGCGTGCCGGCGCTGCTGCGACCCAGCGGCAGCGTGGCGTCGTCCTGCACTTCGGCGGCGCCCGCGCCGGCCTCGGCCGCCAGCGCGGTGGCTTCGAGCGCTTGCAACAGGCGGGCCCACTGCACCGGACGGGCCAGCACCGTGTTGCCGGCACCGGCCTGCGCGGTTCCGACCAGCACTGTGGGCAGGCTGGCCAGCTTGCTCAGGGCCTGGAATTCCTTGGCCGCCTCCGGGTTGTCGATGTCGACCAGGTACAGGTCAGGGCCGCCTCCCCCCGCCATCGGATGGTACTGGGCAAAGCCCGGATCGCGCCTCGCCGCCAGCGCGAAGATGCTTGCCAGCATCGAGCGTTCGACCGGGTTGAACCCGATCACGTCCACAAGAAATTGGTCGTTCATGCTCACCTTTGATACCTGGTTGCGGTTGCGCCGAATGGCGCCGGGTGCGCAATTGCTGCACCTATCGAGAGATCGATTTGCTCCAGCACGGCCCGCCCATCGGGGAGCCGGCGGTCCGCCTGCTTCGCCAGCATCGCGTCCACCAGCGGCTGGAACGGGGCCAGGGCCGCGGGTAGCCGGGGCACCGGGGCCATCAGGTGCTGGCAGCTCACCTCCAGCACGGTCGTGCCCGGAAACGGCGGCTGCCCGCACAACAGTTCGTAGCAGACCACGCCCAGGCTGTACACGTCAGCGGCAGCACCGACAGCGCCATCGCGTGTCTGTTCCGGCGCCGCATAACGGGGCGTGCCCACCACCAAACCGGCCGGTGCCGACGCGCGGGCCGGGTTCAGGCGGCGCGCCGTGCCGAAATCGGCCAACACCAATTCGCCTGGACGGCGCAGCAACAGGTTGGCCGGCTTGATGTCGCCGTGGGCGAAGCCGCTGCCGTGGAGAGCGTCCAGGGCCAGAGCGGCCTGGCGCAGCAGCGGCAAAGCCACTTCCGGAGCGACCGCTTTGCCGAGCATCCGGCCCAGCGGGCCACCCGCCAGATATTCCATGGCGATCACGGCAACACCATCATGGGACCAGAGGTCGAACACTCGCATGACGTGGTTGTTGCGAATCGCCGCAGGAACCGCGAACTCCCGGGCCATTGCCGCCAGGCGGGCGGCAGTGGTTGCGCTGCTGCCGCGCGCCACTTTCAGCGCCACCGCGTTGCCCGCGCCATCCTGTGCGAGATAGACCGTTGCCAGCCGGCCTTCGCCCAGCTTGCGCTGGAGCCGGTAGCCATCGATGCGCGGCAATGCGCTTGCGACAGCGACCGGCCGCGGCATCAGTCCGTGGCCGCGACGCGGGTGCCGGTGGTCCCGCAGCAACTGGGCGGGAATCGCTTGCGAAGCCGTCATTTCAGAGGCCCCTCGCGCGCAGGTCGTCGAGCAGCGCATTGGCCGACGGATAGCGCTGGTCGCGGTTCTTGGCCATCATCCGCGCC
>JACMQP010000197.1 GCA_014376915.1 Ramlibacter sp. | reverse complement strand
TCCAGGCGACAGGAGCGCCTGCCAAGGCTGCCGGCACGGCTTCCACCACCGGCGGGTCGACGGGCTCGGAACTCATCGGATCGATTCTATCGAGGCGACCACCTCGGGCAGAGTCGGCCGTGACAGGCAAACAACACCGAAACCGGCGTCGCTCGCCGCCTGCGCGATCCGCGGATGGGTCGCGACCGCGCGGGCCGCACGCCAGTCCTGCGCCGGAAGCAGCGTGCGCAGATTGGCAATCGCCTCCGAACTGCTGAACAGCCAGATCGAACGGTCGCCCGCACCTTCGCGCGCCAGCGCAAGTTGCGCCGGCGACCACGTCGGCGGCTTGCGGCAATACGCGACGACCGTGTCGACCGCGACGCCGCGGCCGGCCAGTTGCATGGCCAGCCAGTTGCGGCCACTGCCCTGTCCGCTGGCATCGCCGCCGCGGACCACCAGCATCCGCTGGCCGGCACGCAGCTGCGTCTGCACCTGAGCCCACAGCGCCTGGGAATCGAACTGCTCCGCCTGCTCGCCGGGCTGGTCGATCGCCTCAGGCACCACGCCGGCGCGCTGCAACGCGTCGCGCGTGCCCGGCCCGGGCGCCCAGGCGCGGGTCGCCGCCGGCCACGACGCATCCGTTGGCAGCTTCAACGCGAAGAAATGGTCGACCGCATTCCCGCTGACGAACATCACTGCGTCGTACTGCTCCAGCTGCGTCCAGGCCCCTTGCACGGCACTGGCGTCGGGCGCCGGTCCGATCTGGATCAGGGGCAATGCGGCCGCCTCGACACGGCGCTGCTGCAACTCCCGCACCCACTGCTGCGCCTCGCGCGCCGGCCGGGTCACGAGGGCCCGCATGCTCAGTGGGCGCCGTCGGCGCGCAGCCGCGCCGCGATGCCGGCGCCGAGCGCAGCAGCCTGTTCGAGGTCGGCCACCGCGGCGACATCCTGCGCGCGCACCAGCGGGCTGCTGCCTTCCGGCTCGCCCCACGCCGCTGCCAGCTGCAAATATTCACCTGAGAACGTGGCGTGCGCGGCCAGAGGCATGGAACAGCTGCCCCCCATGGCGCGGCTCACGGCGCGCTCCGCGGCGACAGCCAGCCAGGTGGCCCGGTGAGCCAGTGGCGCCAGCAGGTCGAGCAGGTCGGCGCGCACGCTGCGCACTTCAATCGCCAGCGCGCCCTGGCCTGCCGAAGGCAACATCTCGGCCGGCTCGAAGGTCTGCCGGATCCGCGGCGCCAGGCCAAGCCGCTTGAGGCCCGCCGCCGCCAGCACGATCGCGTCGTACTGGCCTTCGTCGAGCTTGCGCAGGCGGGTGTCGAGATTGCCCCGCAACGGCTCGATCTTCAGGTCCGGCCGCAAGGCGCGCAGCAACACCACGCGCCGCAGGCTGGACGTGCCGATCACTGCACCCTGCGGCAACTCCAAAAGCGACACGTACTTCGGCGACACCAGCGCGTCGCGTGGGTCCTCGCGTTCCATCACGCAGGCCAGCGCAAAGCCATCTGGCAGGTCCATCGGTACGTCCTTCAGCGAATGGACGGCGAGGTCGGCGCGACCTTCTTCAAGCGCCAGTTCCAGTTCCTTGACGAACAGGCCCTTGCCGCCGACCTTGCTCAGGCTGCGGTCCAGGATCTGGTCGCCACGGGTCGTCATGCCCAGCAGCGTGACGACGTGGCCGCGCTCCTGAAGCAATGCCTTCACGTGTTCGGCCTGCCACAGCGCGAGGCGGCTCTCACGGGTGGCGATGACGAGGTTGCTCACGGTGTAACCTGCCTGTAGTCCTTTGCGGGAGCCGATGCTAGCATGGGCGCTGCCTCTAATTTAAGCACTCCAGGGAAGCCCACGATGCCCCAACCGAAGCCGGAGTCGCCGACGCGGCGCGCCCGGGAAAACGAACGCCCGCTGGTCGAGGACATCCGGCTGCTGGGACGGATCCTGGGCGATGTGATCCGCGAGCAGGAGGGCATCGCCGCCTACGAGCTCGTCGAGCGCGTGCGCAAACTCTCGGTCGCGTTCCGGCGCGACGCCGATGCCGATGCCGACCAGGCCCTCAAGCGCCTGCTCAAGTCGCTTTCGGGCGAGCAGACCGTGAGCGTGATCCGCGCCTTCACCTATTTCAGCCACCTGGCCAACCTGGCCGAGGACCGGCACCACATCCGCCGCCGCGCCATCCACGATCGCGCCGGCGAAACCCAGGAAGGCAGTATCGAGGTGGCGCTGGCCCGGCTGCGCTGGGCCGGCATCACGCCGCGCGTGATCTCGCAGACGCTGGCCCAGGCGCACGTGTCGCCGGTGCTCACTGCGCATCCGACCGAAGTCCAGCGCAAGAGCATCCTGGACGCCGAGCGCGACATCGCCGGCCTGCTGGTGGCACGCGACGAGATCAAGACCCATGCGTTGCCGAAGGACGCGCTCGCGCCGCGCGAACTCGCGGCCAACGAAGTGCAGATCCGCGCCCGCGTGATGCAGCTGTGGCAGACCAGGCTGCTGCGCTTTACCAAGCTCACGGTGGCCGACGAAATCGAGAACGCGCTCAGCTACTATGAGTCGACCTTCCTGCGCGAGATCCCCAGGCTCTACGCCGAACTGGAGCGGGAGCTGGGTCACCATCCGGTTGCCAGCTTCCTGCGCATGGGCCAGTGGATCGGCGGCGACCGCGACGGCAATCCCAACGTCAGCGCGCTGACTCTCGAGTACGCGCTGCGCCGGCAATCCGAAGTGGCCTTGCGCCACTATCTCACCGAAGTGCACTACCTTGGCGGCGAGCTGTCGCTGTCGGCGATGCTGGTGGACGTCACGCCCGAGATGCAGGCGCTGGCCGAGCGTTCGCCCGACACCAACGAGCACCGCCAAGACGAGCCGTACCGGCGCGCGCTGACCGGCATTTATGCGCGGCTGGCGGCGACGCTCAAGGCGCTCACCGGCGGCGAGGCGGTTCGCCATGCAGTGGCGCCGCAAAACGCGTATGGGCGCGCCCAGGATTTCCTGGCCGACCTGCGTACCATCCGGGCTTCGCTGCTGGCCCACCACGCGCAGGCGCTGGTGGCGCAGCGGCTACACCCGCTGGTGCGCGCGGTGGAGGTCTTCGGTTTTCACCTGGCGACGGTGGACCTGCGGCAAAGCTCCGACCAGCACGAGCTGGTGGTGGCCGAACTGCTGGCGACCGCGCGGGTCGAGGCCGACTACGCCAGGCTGGCCGAAGCCGACAAGCGCGCGCTGTTGATGAAGCTGCTGGCCGACGCGCGGCCGCTGCGCGTGATCGGCGCGGCCTATTCGGAGCACAGCGTCAAGGAGATCGCGATCTTCGAGACCGCCCGCCAGATGCGGACGCAATTCGGCAACCAGGCGATCCGCCACTACATCATCAGCCACACCGAGGCGGTGAGCGACCTGCTGGAGGTCTTGCTGCTGCAGAAGGAAGTCGGTCTGCTGCGCGGCACGCTCGACGACCAGGCGACCGCTCAACTCATCGTGGTTCCGCTGTTCGAGACCATCGAGGACCTGCGCAATGCGGCGCCGATCATGCGCGAGTTCTACGCCCTACCGGGCATCGCGCAGATGGTGCGGCGGTCGAGTCCGGACCAATACAGCGAGCAGGACATCATGCTGGGCTACAGCGACAGCAACAAGGACGGCGGCATCTTCACCAGCAACTGGGAGCTGTACCGCGCGGAGATCGCGCTGGTGCAACTGTTCGACCAGCTGGCCAATTCCCACAATATCCAGCTGCGGATGTTTCATGGCCGCGGCGGCACCGTGGGCCGCGGCGGCGGGCCAAGCTATGCAGCGATCCTGGCCCAGCCGCCCGGCACGGTGCGCGGCCAGCTGCGCGTCACGGAACAAGGCGAGGTCATCGGCTCCAAATACGCCAACCCCGAGATCGGCCGCCGCAATCTGGAAACGCTGGTCGCAGCGACGCTGGAAGCGACGCTGTTGCAGCCGACCAAGACGGCGCCGCCGGCCTTCCTGAAAGCAGCCGAAACGCTGTCGCAGGCCAGCATGAAGGCCTATCGCGCGCTGGTCTACGAAACGCCGGGCTTCACCGAATACTTCTTTAGCTCCACGCCGATCCGCGAGATCGCCGAATTGAACATCGGATCCCGTCCCGCCTCGCGAAAGTCGAGCCAGCGGATCGAAGACCTGCGCGCGATTCCGTGGAGCTTCAGCTGGGGCCAGTGCCGGCTTACGCTGCCGGGCTGGTATGGCTTCGGCACCGCGGTCGAGGATTTCCTGGCAGGCAATGCCTTGCCATCCCGTCGCGAAGCTCTGGCGCTGCTGCAGAAGATGGAGCGGCAGTGGCCGTTCTTCCGCACCCTGCTGTCGAATATGGACATGGTGCTGGCCAAAAGCGACCTGGCGCTGGCATCCCGTTACGCCGGGCTGGTGAACGACGCGCGCTTGCGCAAGCGCATCTTTACGCTGATCGAAGCCGAATGGCACCGGACCACGCACGCGCTCCAGCTCGTCACCGGCAACAAGCAGCGGCTGGCCGGCAATCCCGGCCTGCAGCGCTCGATCAGGCACCGCTTCCCCTACATCGATCCGCTGCACCATCTCCAGGTCGAACTGGTGCGCCGCCAGCGCGCCGGCGAGGCGGACGAGCGCGTCCAGCGCGGCATCCACATTTCCATCAACGGCATTGCGGCCGGGCTGCGCAACACCGGCTGAGCTGTTTCACGTGGGATATGTCCTACCGCAGCGGTCCTGTTGTCCGACAGCGTTTTGTTGCTTTTTGCGTAGCATCTGCTGTATCGCTTTTGGACCAGACGAACCGCCGTTCCGGCAGCCCTGTCCGGCGGGTCCACCAGGGTCGAACCATATGAACGCAGCCCACGCGCAGGTCCACGAGTCTGCCGACATCAACGCCATCGTTTCCAGCGACTTCATGGCCCTCGCGGCACACATGAGCGATTGCGAGCGTGCCAACGGCGTGCTGCTCCCGGTTCTGTCCGCGCTTGAGTGGACCAAAGCCATGGCCTCGGGCCACATCGTGACCACTGGCGCGCTGGTCGGTGTGACCGGCTTGTGCCTGCTGCTGGCGCTCGCCTGATCAACGCCGACCGCGACGCCGTCCACTGGCTGGGCGCGGTCACACCGTACGCGCGCGGCATTCTTCAGGCGGCCAGCAAGACCGAGCCGCCGATCCGGGCCGAGCTGTTCGGCATCCACCGCTTCGAAGACCATGGCCGTAGCCTGGCCCGCGCGCAGTTGCTGGACGACAGCGCGGTGCGCGGTGGCCAGGCCTTCTTCCCGCGGGTCGAAGAAAACCTGCAGGCGTTGCGCACCGCCTACGACCAGATCGCGCTGACCTCTCGCAGCGGACAGTATGTGACGCCCGCGGCCGAATGGCTGCTAGACAACTTCCACCTGGTCGAGGCCCAGCTCGAGCAAATCCGCGAAGGCGTGCCGCGTCGCTACTACGCGGACCTGCCAAAGCTGGCCGGCGCGCCGCTGGCGGGCCTGCCCCGGGTGTACGGCATCGCCTGGGCCTACGTGGCCCACACCGACAGCGTGCTGGACCCGCAGACTTTCACGGCGTTCCTGAACGCTTACCAGGAGGTGAGCGAAATGCGGCTGTCCGAGCTGTGGGCGCTGCCCACCACGCTGCGCGTGGTGCTGCTGGAGAACCTGCGCCGGATGGCCGACGAGATCGCAGCCGGCAAAGTCGCGCGCGACCTCGCGCATGCGATCGGCGACGCCGCCGAGCACATCACGGAAGACCAGCTCGACCGCATCGACGAACAGCTGACGCGATGCGGCCTGCGCCGCGCCTGGCTCACGCAGCTTTGGCAGCGCGTGCCGACAGAGCACCTGGACGTCTCGCCGCCACTTGTCAAGTGGATCGAGCAACATTGTCCCGACGGTCCAGCGCTGGTCATGGAAAGTCAACAGGCGCAGGTGGCGGCCAACCTCACGGTCAGCAACATCATCACGACGCTGCGGCTGATCGGCCAGATCGACTGGGTCGATCTGATCGAGCCGGTCAGCCATCCGCTGCAGCTGCTGCGGCAGCTGCCGAGTTTCAGCCGCGAGAGCGAGATCACGCGCCAGCAGATCACCCGCGCCATGGAGCAGCTGGCGCGACAGAGCCGGCGCACCGAGCACGAAGTCGCACAGGCCGTGGTGACACTTGCGCAGGCTGCCCACGGACCACCGGTCGCGCGGACCGCCGGCTACTACCTGATCGGCGAAGGCCGGGCCGCCCTGGCGGGCGCCATGCAGTTGCACCGGGCCGCTCCCGGCCGGCGGCTGGCCCGGTTACCGCTGTACCTGTCGGCGATCGCCGCCGGTGCGGCCGTGCTGTTGTGGCTGGCGTCCCATCGGCTCGACACCACCGCCGGGGCCGGGCTGGTGTTCCTGTTTCTGCTCGCCTGGCCGGCCTCCGAAGCCGCAGCGTCCCTCGTGCATCGCCTGCTGGCGGAATCGCTCAAAGTCCAGTTGCTGCCGCGGCTGGAACTGGCCTCCGGCATCCAGGCCCAGGACGCGGTGCTGGTCGTCATTCCCGCCATGCTGACTTCGCAGTGGTCGACCCGGCTGCTGCTGGAGCAGCTTGAGCGCCACTGGCTAGCCAACCGCGAGCAACACGCGCAATTCGCCCTGCTCACCGACTGGTCCGACGCCGACGCGGCCACGTTGCACACGGATGCTGCCTTGTTGTCCGACGGCTTGGCGCAGGTGCAGGCGCTGAATGCGCGCACGCCAGTTGCCGACGGCGCCCCGCCCCGCTTCCTGCTGATCCACCGGCCGCGCAGCTGGTGCGAAACGCAGCGACGCTGGCTGGGCTGGGAGCGCAAGCGCGGCAAGCTCGAGATGCTCGTGCGGGCACTTGCCACCGGCAACTGGGACGGCTTCCTGCCCCTGGCTCCGGGCTTGCGGGTCGCGGCGGGCATCCGTTTCGTGCTGACGCTGGACAGCGACACCGGCCTGCCGCCGGGCGCACTGCGCGAGCTGGTGGCGATCGGCGCCCATCCCCTGAACGAGCCCCGGATCGATCATCAGGCGGGACGGGTGGTTGCAGGCTACGGCATCCTCCAGCCACGCCTCATTACCCCGCTGACGTTGGACGGCAGGAACAGCCGCTTCCACCGCCTGTTCGCCGGCCAGGCCGGCCTGGACCCCTACAACAGCGCCGTGTCCGACGTCTACCAGGACCTGTTCGGCACCGCCACTTTCACCGGCAAGGGCCTGTTGAACGTCGCGGCCTGCCACGCGGTGCTCGACTCGCGCCTGCCGGCCGATTCCATCCTGAGCCACGACCTGCTCGAAGGCAGCATCGCGCGCTGCGGCTTCGTCAGCGACGTGACGCTGGTGGAAGACTATCCGCAGCATCCCGGCGTGGCGGCGTCCCGCCTGCACCGCTGGACCCGCGGCGACTGGCAGCTGCTGCCGGTGATGCGACGCTCGCGCGCCTTCGGCGTCGACGGGCTGGGCCTGTGGAAGATGTACGACAACCTGCGTCGCTCGCTGGTGCAACCGGCCTGCGCGGTGCTGCTGGGGCTGTCGGTGTTCGAGGGCACGCTGGGCCCGGTCAGCGCGATCGTGATGGTGCTCGGAACATTGCTGGCCGGCCCGCTGCTCGGCGCCCTGGCCGGCCTGGTCCCCACCCGGAGGCACATCGCCTGGCGCCACTTTTTCCATGTCGGCCGGCTGGAGCTGGTGCGCGCGCTGGCTGCGGCCGCCTGGCAATTCAGCCAGCTGGCGGCGCAGTCGGCGCTGCTGCTCGACGCGGCGGTGCGGTCGCTCTGGCGCATGGCGATCAGCCGCCGCAAGCTGCTGGAATGGACCACCGCGGCGCAGGCGCAGGCGGCAGCGCGGCAGGGCTTGCCGTTCTTTGTACGCCTGCACTGGCCGGTGTCCCTGCTGTGCGCCTGGCTTGCGGTCGCCTCGCTTTGGGGCGCGCATCCGGTGGCCGGCGTGCTGCTGTTCGGCCTGTGGAGCGCGGCGCCCCTGACCAACTGGTGGTCGGCGCGCATTGCCGGCCGCAGCTTGGCGGAAGGCGTGCGCGACAAGGACCGGTTGTATCTGCAGGGGCTGGCCCGCGACACCTGGCGCTTTTTCGAACGCTGCGTCGGCCCGCAGGACAACCACCTGCCGCCCGATAACCTGCAGCTGGTGCCCGAGCCCACGGTGGCACACCGCACTTCGCCCACCAACATCGGCCTGTACCTGCTGGCGGCCTGTTGCGCCCGCGAATTCGGCTGGATCAGCACCGGCGAGCTGACCAGCCGCCTGCAGGCGACGCTGGACACGCTGGACAAGCTGGCCACGCACCGCGGCCACCTGCTGAACTGGTACGACACGACCACGCTGGAGGTGCTGCCGCCCGCCTACGTATCAACCGTCGACAGCGGCAATCTCGCTGGCCTGCTGCTCGCCGTGGCGCAGGCGTGCTGCGAGCTGGCACGCCATGGCACGGACGGCGATGCGGCGCAAACGGCGCTGCTGGCGATCGCCGCGCGCTGCCGCGGCATGTCGATGGCGATGGACTTCCGCTGCGTTTACGACGGCAAGCGGCATCTGTTCCACATCGGTCTGCGGGTGCAGGAGCAGGCGCTGGACGCCGGCTACTACGACCTGCTGGCGTCCGAATCGCGCCTGACCAGCCTGCTGGCCATCGCCAAGGGCGACGTGGCGCGCCGCCACTGGGGCTCGCTGGGACGGCCATTCCTGTCGGTAGGTGTCACGGCCGGCCTGAAATCCTGGTCGGGCTCGATGTTCGAATACCTGATGCCGTCGCTGCTGATGCCCGAACCGGTCGGCGGCCTGCTGCATTCGGCGGCGTGCGCAGCGGTCGCCGAACAGCAGGCCACCGGCGAAAGGATGGGCTTGCCCTGGGGCATCTCCGAGTCCGCATACTTTGCGCAGGATCACTCGCTGGCCTTCCAGTACGGGCCGTTCGGCGCACCGCGGCTCGCCCTGCGCCGGACGCCGCCGGGCGACCGGGTGATCGCCCCCTACGCAGCGGTGATGGCGACCATGTTCGAGCTGCGCGCCGCCACCGCCAACCTGCAGCGGCTGGAGGAACTGGGCGGTCGCGGCGAGCTGGGCATGTTCGAGGCGATCGACTTTACCGTTTCGCGCCAGCCGGCTGCGCACCCTTTCAGCGTGGTCGAGACCTTCATGGCGCATCACCACGGCATGTCGATCGTGGCGCTTTGCAACGTGCTGTGCGCGGACGCGCCGCGGCGCTGGTTCGCCGCCGACGCGATGGTCATGGCGCACGAGATTCTGCTGCACGAAAGCACGCCGCGCCAGATCGTCGAGAGTGCCGATCCGCGCCATCCACCGGAACCCGGCGACGGCCAGCAGCAGCCGGTGTTCCAGTCGCGCAAGGTGAACCCGGTCCCGGACGGCTGGAAACCGACCCACCTGCTGTCCAACGGCCGTTACACGGTGGCCCTGCGCGCCAGCGGCGCCGGCGTCAGCCGCTGGAACGGCCTGAACGTCTCGCGCTGGCGCGATGACCTGCTACGCGACAGCTACGGCAGCTTCTTCTACTTGCGGCGTGAGGGTCGGCCCGAGCTGGTCTCGCTGACCGCCAGCCCGGCGCCGGGCGCGGGCTGGCGCTACCAGGCTCGCTTCATGGCGGACCGGGTGCAGTTCGACGCCCAGGGCGAGGACATCGCGACCGGCATCACGGTGCTGGTCAGCCCCGAGGACGACACCGAACTGCGGATCGTCACCCTGCGCAACACCAGCCGTTCGGCGATGACCTACGAGCTGGTGTCCGGCTTCGAGCCGGTGCTGGCCGCGGCGGCCGCGGACGAAGCGCACCCGGCGTTCTCCAACATGTTCATCCAGACCCGTTGGGAGCCGCAGTGGCGCGCTCTGGTGATGACGCGGCGGCCGCGCCTGCAGGGCGACCCCGACATCGCGGCGGCCCATTTCCTGGCCGGCGCCGAGGGCGAGGTGGTGTCGCTGGAATGCATCGCCGACCGGCGGTCGTTCAAGGGTCGCAATCGTCCGCACGGCGCGCCCGCGCTGGGGCCGCAGCGGATGGACAGCAACGGCGAACCAGTCAACGGGCTCGACCCCGTAGCGTGCCTGCGGGTGCGGGTGCGGCTGGCGCCAGGCGCGATGGCGCGGCTCACGTTCGCGACCACTGCTTCGCACAACGAAGGCGAGCTCGAGCCTCGCATCGACAGCTACCTGCAG
>JACMQP010000196.1 GCA_014376915.1 Ramlibacter sp. | reverse complement strand
CCGGTGCTGGTCTATTCCACGGCCGACGCCGACGCGGTGAAGGCTGTGCAGGAACGTCTCGGCACGGAGCGCGCCGGGGCGATGCTGGAGCAGGCTCTGGCGGCCGTCGCCCAGGGCCTGGTCGGGCTCGGCGTGCGCCAGCTGCTGGTGGCCGGCGGCGAGACTTCGGGCGCGTGCGTCCAGGCGCTGGGCGTCACCCAGATGCAGATCGGCCCGCAGATCGATCCGGGCGTGCCGTGGTGCCACGCCGTGCTACCCGCGGGCGAGGGTCTGCACCTCGCCCTCAAGTCCGGCAATTTCGGCACGCCCGATTTCTTCTCCAAAGCCTTCGGGATGTTGCAATGAACGACGCGCAGGCCCGCGACGAAATCTGCCGCGTCGGCAAGAGCCTGTTCGACCGCGGCTACGTCCACGCCACGGCCGGCAACATCAGCTACCGGCTGGACGACGGCTCGTTCCTGATCACGCCGACCGATGCCTGCCTGGGGTTTCTCGATCCGGCCCGGCTGGCGTGGGTCGACACCGGCGGCGCGCACATCGGCGGCGACCGCCCGAGCAAGACGCTGGCGCTGCATGCGCGCATCGTGCAGGAGGCGGGCCGGCAGGAGCCGGGCACGCGCTGCGTCTTGCACACCCACAGCACGCACTGCGTCGCGCTCAGCCTGGCGACCGCGGGCGACGAGTTGCTGGCGCCGCTGACGCCGTACTTCGTGATGAAGGTCGGCCATGTTCCGCAGGTTCCCTACCACCGCCCAGGTGCGTCCGAGGCGGTCGAGGAAGTGGCGGCGCTGATGCAGCGCTACGGCGACGCGGGCACACCGATCCGCGCCGTGATGCTGAGCCGGCTCGGGCCGGTCGTGTGGCACGAAAGCCCCGCCCGCGCGATGGCGGTGCTGGAGGAACTGGAAGAGACGGCGCGCCTCACGCTGCTGGCGTCGGCGCCGCTGCAACCTCTGGACGATGCCAGCATCGCGGACCTGCGCGCCAGCTTCGGCGCGCGCTGGTAGCGCGCGCCACTGCCCAGCCGGGGCAGCGTCACGGGCCTGTCACCTGGCCGACGAATACTTAGCGGCTTTGACCAAGTGGAGCTGCCGTGAAGAAAACCCGATCCCCGAACCCGACGCGTGCCGTGGCCGCAACCGGGGCGCTGCTGGTATTGCTGGCGCTGCACGCCTGCGGCGGCAGCGACGGCGCCGTTCCCGACGGAACGCGCACGACGCTCGCCCTGCTGGAAACCACCGACCTGCACAGCAACGTCCAGAGCTACGACTATTTCAAACTGGCCGAAGACAAGTCCTTCGGCTTCGAGCGGGTCGCGACGCTGATCGCGAAGGCCCGGACGGAATTCCCGAACAACCTCCTTCTCGATAACGGCGACACCATCCAGGGCACTGCGCTGGCCGACTACCAGGCGCTGGTCAACCGGCTGGCCTGCGACCAGACGCTGGCGATGTACAAGGTCATGAACGCCATCGGCTACGACGGCGCTGGCATCGGCAATCACGAATTCAACTACGGGCTGCCGTTTCTGAACCAGGTGACGGCCAGCCAGTTCGACATCGCCGGCGCGACGCCAGCCCCACCGTGCGCCGGGCCGAAGTTCCCGCAGGTGCTGGCCAACGTCTTGAGCCTGAAGAGCGGCGCGCCGCTGTTCAATCCCTACCAGATCATCACGAAGACGTTCACTGCCAGGCAGCCTGATGGAACGACGGCGCAGGTCCCGGTGAAGATTGGCATCATCGGCTTCACCCCGCCGACCATCATGTCCTGGGACAAGCGCTGGCTGGACGGCAAGGTCAGCACGCAGGGCTTGGTCGAGACCGCGCAGAGGTACGTGCCCGAGATGCGCGCCAAGGGCGTCGACCTGGTGGTGGCGATCTCGCACGGCGGCCTGGACAACTCGCCGTACAAGCCCGACATGGAAAACGGCAACTGGCACCTGGCCACCGTGCCGGGAATCGACGCCATGCTGATCGGCCACTCGCATCAGGTGTTCCCCGACGCAGCCAGCACGGTGCCGCAATTCAACCTGCCCGGCGTGGACAAGGCCAAGGGCACGGTGAACGGCGTGCCCACCGTGATGGCCAACTTCTGGGGCAAACACCTTGGGGTGGTCAGGCTCGAACTGGCTTATGCCGGCGGCAAATGGTCCGTGGACAGGAGCAAGACAGCCGTCGAGGCTCGTTCGATCCAGAACGCCGACAAGAGCTATGTCGAGCCGGATCCCAGCGTCGCCGCGGCGATCGGCAAAGAGCACGCCGCCACCATCGCCTACGTAAAAACGCCGGTCGGCAGCACCGATTTCCGCATGAGCAGCTACTTCGCCGACGTCGGCGACGTGTCGGCGATCCAGATCGTCAACCAGGCCCAGGTCGCCTACGTCGCCGACTATGTCGCGGCCAACCTGCCGCAGTACAAGGGCCTGCCGGTGCTGTCGGTGAGTGCGCCGTTCAAGAGCGGTTTCGGGGGCGGCAATGACTTCACCGATGTGGCCAAAGGCAACGTCGCGATCAACAACGCCGCCGACCTGTACCTCTATCCCAACACCGTCTACGCGGTCAAGGTCAGGGGCAGCGATATCCAGGCGTGGCTGGAGACGGCCGCGAAGCGCTTCAACCAGATCGATCCGGCCAGGACCGCCGACCAGGCGCTGGTCAGCAACTTCCCCGGCTACAACTTCGACGTCTTCACCTCGCCCGACCTTCGCTACGAGATCGACGTGACCAAGCCGGTGGGCGGCCGCATCCGCAACCTCACCTACAAAAGCGCGGCCATCGACCCGAACGCCGAATTCATCGTCGCCACCAACAACTACCGCGCCAGCGGCGGCGGCAACTTCCCCGGCCTGGACGGCAGCAAAACGATCTACGCCTCGCCGGACGCGAACCGCGACGTGCTGATCGCCTACATCAAGGCGGCGAAGGCCCTCAACCTGACGGCCAACGGATCGGCTCGCAGCTGGCGATTCACGCCGGTTACGGCCAGCGGCCGCGTCACGTTCAAGTCGGCGCCCGGCATGCTGGCGCTGGCACAGGCCGCCGGGCTGGTGAATGTCTCGTCGATCAACAACGACGACGGCAGCGGCAAGAGCCTGGCCGACTACGCGATCGACCTCGGCAAATGATGCACCTGCTGTTGCCGGCACTGGCCGTCGCCATTGTGCTGGCCGGCTGCGGCCCGGACGCCGCATCCGAGCTGGCGCTCGGCAAGCGGTTGCTGACCGGCGGTGCCGGTGCGCCGGCCGATGCCCGGGCCGCCGTCCCTCACTTGCGGCACGCTGCCGCAGGCGGGCTGCCCGCGGCGGCCTACCACCTGGGGCTGCTGTACCAGCGCGGTGCGCCCGGACTCCAGGCCGATCGCGCAGCCGCATTGCACTGGCTGGGCGCGGCAGCGCAGACCGGTCTGCCGCAGGCTCAGTTCATGCTGGGCCAGATGTTGCTCGACCCGCTGTCGTCCGATCCGGCACAGGCTCGCCTGTGGTTCGAGAAAGCGGCGACCCAGGAACACGCGGAGGCGAACCTTGAACTGGCAATGGCGTACCGGCGCGGTGACCTTGGCCTCCTGCCCGACGAGCAGCAGGCCGAGCGCTACCTGATGGAATCCCAGCACGCCCAGAAGCACCGCTCGCCGCCACCGTAACGAGACTATTGCACCGTCGGTGTCGCTGGCGGCTGGGCGCCCGGGGCGGTGAACAGCTGCGCCGAATCGACGGCGTCGAAGCGGTACTGCTTGCCGCAAAAATCGCAGCCGACCTCGATTTCGCCGCGCTCGACGACGATCTCGTCGGCCTCCTCGCGGCCCAGGCTGCGGATCATGTTGGCCACCCGCTCGCGGCTGCAGGTGCAGGCGAAGCGCGGCGTCTGCGGTTCGAAACGCAGCACCTTCTCTTCCCAGAACAGCCGCGTGAGGATGG
>JACMQP010000195.1 GCA_014376915.1 Ramlibacter sp. | reverse complement strand
TCCTGGACACCTCGGGCGGTTCGATGAACGTTGGTGTGCTCGACGCCCTGCTCTACATCCTGTCGCGTTGCGGGCCCGACGCGCAGCTGACGGTGAACATCAGCTTCGGCACGCTGGCCGGACCGCACGACGGCAGCTCGACTCTGGAAGCGGCGATGGACCAGCTGGTCGAACTGTACGGTGGCCGGCTGCAGATCGTACTGGCCGCGGGCAACGGCTACCAGTTGCGCACCCACGCCAACATCCCACTCACCGCGTCCAGGAAGCCGGTGTTTCCCTGGATGCGTAAAGCCGTGCTGGACTGGCAGGTGCAGCCGGACGACCAGACCCAGAGTTTCCTGGAACTGTGGCTGCCGCCCGACGCGCACGGTGTGGAGATCGAGGTCACGCCGCCCGGCCATCCTGCGCTGCCGGCGCTGCGGTTCGGCCAGTCAGCGATGTGGATCAATGGTGCCGGCAAGCCCTGCTGCGCGCTGATTTTTCCCCGCTCCGTCGCCACCGGCGAGAACGGCACCTGCGCGCTGCTGGCGTTGGCCGGGACCTTCAGTTTCGATCGCGCGGTGGTCACTGCGCCGAGCGGGCGCTGGCGGGTGAAGCTGGCCACGCGCACCGGCAACGTAGTGATCGACGCCTACATCGAACGCGACGACATCGTGAACGGCTCGCGCAACGGCGCGCGGCAGTCGCATTTCGAAGACGCGGCGTACGACCTCGATGCCGTCGTCGACCGACCTTCCAACCCCAGCCTGATCCGGCGCAGCGGCAGCTTCAACAGCATCGCGACCGGCGACCACACCGTTGCGGTCGGCGCGACGCGCATGAGCCATACGACCGCACTGCGCGACATCCCCGACCCGAAGTGGGCCCGCTACTCGCCGCGCGTGCCCGACCCGGACCGCACGCGGCCGGAACGGTCCGACGTGGTCAAGGCGCCGGGGGCCGAGGGCTATGGCGACGAAAATCCGACGCTTGAGGGTGTGACGGCCGCCGGGACCCGTAGCGGCGCGGTGGTGCGACTGCGCGGCACCAGCGCCGCGTCGCCTCAGGTCGCGCGGCAGTTGCTCAACGCCTCGCGCCGGCGCTGAGGACGCCGCGGCTTCACCAGCGCGCCGGCAGTTTCTTAAGCAGGGTGATCTTCTTGACGCCCATCGCAATGTAGCCGCCGCGCTCCAGGTCCTTGAGCAGCCGGCTGACCATCTCGCGCGAGGCGCCTACGCGGCTGGCGATGCTCTGGTGGGTGATCTGCTGCAGCAGCACCGGCGCGTCGGGCCGGCCCGGTCCTTCCTCGCTCTCGAGCGTGGAGATGACGCGGCCATAGACATCCAGCAGCGCCATCTGACGCGCGGTTTCGGTGGCGGCGCGGGCCCGGCGGATGACCTGGGTCACCAGCTCCATTGCGAAGTCCGGCTGCACCGCCAAGTTCTCGCGCACGGAATTGCGGGTGACAACCGAGCAGACAGTGGGTTCGAGCGTCATGACCGAAGCGGAGCGGGGCCCGCCGTCCAGCGACATCTCGCCGAAATAGTCCCCGGCCTCGATGTTGCCGTAGGTGATTTCGCGACCGTTGTCGTCGGTGGCATAGACCTTGACCCGGCCCTGCAGCAGGATGAACAGGGACTCGCCGACGTCGCCTTCGTTGATGATGACGCTGTTCTTCTTGTAGTGGCGGATCGCCCCGCGCTCGGCCAGCGGCACCAGCATCGAACCGAGCTGCGCGATCAGCGCTTGGGGGCTTCCGGATTGAATCGGCGCGGGCATCTTTTTGTTCCTCCTCGTCGCCGCGGACTCTAGCATGCGGGTTGCCGGGCGGCCAAGCCTCAGTGCATCACTTCGCTGCGCAGCATCGGCGCCACCGGCGGCAGGACAGCGACGCGGTTCACCAGTTCGCGCACGCCGCTGGAGCGGGTCTTGGCGCACAGGCTGCGCACGTGGCTGCGGACCGTGGAGACGGCCACCTTGAGCTGGGCAGCCACCTCAGGCGCCGAGTAGCCCTGGCAGAGGATGCCGAGCACGTGCTCTTCCGTCGCCGTCAGCCCATAGCTGCGGGCGAAAAAGCAGAGCATCAGCGATTCGCAAACCGAGGCCCGGGAAAACAGGAAAGCCGCGCGCACCGTGCCCTTCGCCTCGTCCACCTTCAGCGGCAGGACCGCCACGGTCAGGCTGAAGCCCTGGGCCGTCGACAGGGTGAGCATGCTGCGCTTGCCCTGGCCGACCTTGGTCACCGCCTCCTGCAGGGTTTTGACATCTTCCGGCGCACAGCCGTAGAGCCGCTGGTCGCGTACCCCCAGCACGCGCCGCCGCGCCAGTTCATGGCGTGCTGCCTGGTTTGCGTGCAGCACCTGATTGTCCAGACTCGTGACCAGGATGCCGTATGCGAGTTCATCCATGACCAGGGCCAGTCCCGACCCTGCTCCATTGGTTCCGTCCCGCGTCGAATTGCCGCCGGAATGAGCATCGTCTACGAGTAGTTCCATGATTGAGCCCCAACGTGTGATGGCCCAAGCTTAGAAAAAGGGCGTCCCCAGAAAGGGGGATTAACGCCAGAATTCCTGTGCGGAATTCACATTGCCAACCGCCCGCGAACCGAGTAGGGACTAGGCCCAGGTGGCAAGCGCCGCCGCCGTCTGCACCCACAGCGCGCGCAGTTGCGCAAGGCTCGCCTGCGCGTGCGACGGCAGCGCATCGGCGGCGAGCGCCTCCAGTTCGGCCGCCGCCTGCTGGATCGCAATCGCACCCACGTTACCGGCCGAGCCTTTGAGGGCGTGAGCCGCCTGTGCCAGCGCGTGCGCGTCGCCCGCCGCGAGCGCGGCGCCGATGGCGTCGAGCCGCAGCGGTACATCCGCGGTGAAAAGGTCGACGACCTCGCGGGTCATGGTCAGCTGTTCGTCGTCGTAATCCCTGAATTCCTGCAGCCGCGAGAAGTTCATGACCAGCCGCGGCGGACTCGCCGCAGTGGCCGAGGGCGCCGCCACCCCGGATTCGGGTGCGGCGCCAGGCGGCGCGCCAGAAGGCATCCATTTCTCCAGCATCCGTGCCAGCGCGGCGACCATCAGCGGTTTGGTCAGGTAGTCGTCCATGCCAGCCTCCTCGCAGCGCGCACGGTCCTCCACCGAGGCTGCCGCGGTCAGGGCGATGATGGGTGGCGGGCGCCCGCCCCAGGCGGATCGGATCTGCCGCGTCGCCTGGACGCCGTCGACGTCCGGCATGTTCAGGTCCATCAGGATCGCGCCGAACGGCGCGCCACGGCTGGTCGTGTGGGCCACGGCCTCGACCGCTTCGCGGCCATCCACCGCCGTCGCGATGTCATAACCCAGTTTCAGCAGCATGGCGCAGGCCACCTTGAGGTTGACGGCGTTGTCGTCAGCCACCAGCACCGTCAGGTGCTTCTTCAGGTCCGCGACCACGGTCGGCGCGCGCCCGGCGGCTACAGGGTCGGCCGACAGGCAGCGCAGGACGGTTTCGAACAACTGGTTCTGACGCGCCGGCTTCAGCAGACGGGCGCTGAACAGCTTGGCGCCGTCGTCGGCGGCCAGCATGAAGCCCGAGCTCAGCAGCAGCACCGGGATCGATTGCCACGCCGGATTCGCCTTCAGGATTCGCGCCAGCGCCAAACCGTCCATGTTCGGCATGTGCATGTCGGTGATGACGATGTGCGGCGCCTCGGCCGCCTGCTCCATCCACTGCAGGGCCTTTGCACCCGATTCCGCGCTCACCACCTGCATGCCCCAGCGCTCCAGCTGGCGGGTCAGGATCCGCACGTTGGTGGCATGGTCGTCCACCACCAGTGCCCGGTTCGATTGCAGCATGGCCGCGTCCGCCGGGTCGAACGCCGCGACCAGACGGGCCGGCGCCGCCGCGATCGTGAACCAGAACGCCGAGACCCGGCCAGGCTCGCTTTCGACACCGATCGCGCCGCCCATCAGTGCCACGAGCCGCTTGCAGATCGCCAGGCCCAGGCCGGTGCCGCCGTACTTGCGCGTGGACGCCTCGAACAGGCTATCGATCCGGTCCGCCGGGATGCCGATCCCGCTGTCACTGACCCGGAATTCCAGCAGACAGCGGCCAGTGGCGTCCGTCGCGGCGAGCTGCCGGACCTGAATCGCGACGTCGCCCGTGGCGGTGAACTTGACGGCGTTGTTGACCAGGTTGATCAGCACCTGGCGCAGGCGCGTTACGTCGCCGAGCACGGCTTCCGGCACGGCGCCCGGCCGCTGGTCAGCCACGTCGATGGTCAGCTCCAGGCCTTTCTCCCGCGCCTTGGGAGCCGCGATGTCGCACGCCTCTTCAACCGCCGAGCGCACGCTGAAGGGCTCGACCTCCAGTTCGAGCTTGCCGGATTCGATCTTGGAGAAATCCAGGATGTCGTTGATCACTGACAGCAGCTGATCGCTCGACAGGCGAACGGTTCCCAGGTAATCGCGTTGCTCGGCGTCGAGGGCGGTTTCCGCCAGCAAGGTGCTCATGCCCACCACGCCGTTAAGTGGCGTGCGGATTTCGTGGCTCATGGTGGCAAGGAACGCGGACTTGGCGCGGGCCGCGGCCCGCGCTTCCTCCCGGGACGCGGCAAGTTCGGCTGTGCGCTGCTGCACCCGGGTTTCGAGTGTCTCGTTGACCTGTTGAAGCGCCTGCGCATCGGCCTCGACCTGCATGCGATAGCGCTCGAGCTGCACGGCGCTGTCGTGCAGCACTACCGACAGCTCGCGCACCTCGCGGATGCGTGTGCCCTGTTCGATGGCGGGAATCTCGCCGCGGCCGAGTTTTGCGGCGGCATGGCTGAGCGCGCGCAACCGCTGCCCGAGACCGTGCGCGATGAAGAAGGCAAGCAGCGTTCCGAGCAGAATCAGAAAGGCCATGGCCGTCAGCGAGACCCGGCTGGCGCGACTGCCGTCGGCGGTGAAGTCGCTTTCCGGGGCCGCGACGACCAGCGTCCAGCGCAGTCCCAGCTGCTCGCCGAACGGCCGTTGAACCATCAGCAAGGCGTCGTTGTCGGTCGGCAGCCGCCGCAGTGCCGTGTCAACGGCGACAACATTGCCGCTGCGTGCCGCCTACAGCTTCTTCAGTTCCGAAAAGCCGGCGCGAATGACCGGGTTCCGGCTGTCGGCGAGCGTGCGGCGCTGGGTGCGGCCACCGGTTTCCCCAAACAGCGCGTCGCCAGCTGAACTGGCGACCAGCATTCCCTCCTCGTCGACGACGAAGGCCGCGCCCCGCGCGCTGATGCGCTGGGTGCGCAGCACGTCGGCGAGTCGCTGCAGGTACATGTCGGCACCGAAGACGCCGGCCACGCCACCGTCGCTATCGTAAACCGGCTGCGACAGGCTCACCATCAGCTGCCTTTGCCCGGTCGCCACCTGCACCGGCGAAAACACCCGGCCCTTGGCCGAGACCGCGCCGGCGTACCACGGCGTGCTGCGCGGCTCGAAGTTCGCGCTTTCCACGGCCTGGACTTGATCCCGTTCGCCTGGAAGATTCACTGTGTAGAAGGTGCGCCCCTTGCCTGCCGCCGCACGGATGCCCACACGCGCCCCCCCGCCGCCGCTGGCCGTCACGCCAAGGTATTCCCCGCGCAGGTTGCCGACGTGCAGGGTCGGCACCTCCGGTGTCTGGCGGCTGAGCGCGATGGCCATGGCTTCGTATTACGCCGGATCGCGCAAACCGTTGCGGGCCCGCTGCAGCTCGGCCGCGCCGGACCGTTCGGAGATCAGCCCATTGAGCACGTCGTGGGCCTGGCGCAGGTGTTCCTCGGTGCCGGCCTGCACCAGCGCCGCCACCTGGGTGAGGATCTTGTCCGCGAGGTCTTCGACCGCCTGCGTGCTGGCCCGGGTCAGCATCCAGGCGACCAGCACGGCGGGAATCGCCGCGAGCAGCACCAGGCTGGTGGCCAGGATGCGCCGCAGGGAGAACATCCTGCGGGCGCGCGCGGCCGCAGTCACAGCGCCAGGCCCACCAGTTCGATTGCGTCCATCGGTGCCGATCGTCCCGGCAGTTCCAGCATGGCGCGGCCGCCGGTGCGGACGGCTCCAGTGATAGTGCGCAAAGCTACGACGCTGGCGGCGACTGGCCAGCCAAGTGCCCGCGCCTTCTTCTGCAGCAGCATGGTGGCGCTCACGGCGTCGCCGACCGGCAGCACCTGTGCAGTGCCGTGCAGCGGATCGTTCAGCAGCGTCAGCGTCACCGTTCCAGCATGCAGTGCGACGTTGATTTCGAAGGGCGGCAGGTTGCGGCCGGGATAGCGCGTGTCCAGGTACTGGTTGATGCCGCGGCCCGAGTCGACCAAGCCGACTGCCGCGCGCACCGCGCGCAGCGCATGGTTCACCGTATGCGTGTCGCTGGTGGCGGCGAACACGGCCACGGCGCCCTCGCCCACGAAGCGGATGTGGCGGGCGCCGAACAGCTGGATCGTGTCGTTGGCGTTGCCATAGATTTTCTTGACCAGGTCGGTGAGTTCGTCGGCATTGAGCTTCTCGGCCATCGCGGCATGGTTTGGAATGTCGACGAACAGTAAGTGGCGCTGTCCAGCCGCTCATCCCCGGCGCTGCCGTCGCCGGTCGGCCAGCGCTCGCTGAGTTCCGCTGCCAGCCGCTGCTCGTACAGCTTGGCTAGCTGGTGTTTCTGTTCCTCCAGCGCCAGTTCGACCGCCGCATCGACCGCCATCGCGCGCAGGCACGCCTGCATGTCGCGCTTGTTCATTTGGGCGGCCTCCGCTTCGCGCAGTTCGTCCGGGCGGAACGGTTTAGT
>JACMQP010000194.1 GCA_014376915.1 Ramlibacter sp. | reverse complement strand
GCGTTCGCGACCAGCACCGACCGGCCTGAGATGACCTGGCTTTGCGGACTGGCCCAGGCGCCGATGCGCGAGTCCAGTGGCCGGCTGGCGAAATAGGCGTCGCTCTCTGCGGCCGAGGTTTTTTCCACGCGACCTTCGATCCGTACCACCCGCTCCAGCTCCACCCAGTGGAACTGCAGCGCGGCGAACGGGTTGCCGGCCAGTTCGGTGCCCTTGCGGCTGTCGTAGTTGGTGTAGAGGACGATCCCGTCGGCGTCATACCCCTTGAGCAGCACCACGCGCGTGCTGGGCCGCAGGTTGCTGGCGACCGTGGCCAGCGTCATGGCGTTGGGTTCGGGAACCTCGGCCTTGATCGCCTCGTGCAGCCACTGCTCGAACTGGAGCAGCGGGTCGGCGTGCGACGCGTCCTCGCTCAGCTCGGCCCGTTCGTAACTCTTGCGCAGTTGGGAGATGTCGGTCATCGCGTTCGAGTATAGGCAATGCAGGGTTGCGACTGGCCGCGTCTCAAATTGCGAATGGCGTGGGCATTTGAGGGTTAACCCGCTCAACATTTCTTCTCAACGGCCTAGCCTCTGCGGTTGCGAAACCGTCGCGATCACAAAGGAGAGGCAAGATGAGCGTTAACTTCAATCTGAACGGCAAGAGTGTGACCGCCCAGGCCGAACCGGACACCCCGCTGCTGTGGGTGATCCGCGACGAGCTGGGCCTGACGGGCACCAAATTCGGCTGCGGCATGGCACTGTGCGGCGCCTGCACCGTGCACCTCAACGGCGCTCCGGTGCGCTCCTGCCAGACCGCACTGTCGGCGGTCCAGGGCCAGCAGGTGAGCACCATCGAAAGCCTGCCACGCGACAACTCGCACCCGCTGCAGGTCGCGTGGATCAAGCACGACGTGCCGCAGTGCGGCTATTGCCAGTCCGGCCAGCTGATGAGCGCCACGGCATTGCTGGCGAAGAACAAGAATCCCACCGACGCCGACATCGACGCGGCCATGAGCGGCAACATCTGCCGCTGCGGCACCTATCCGCGCATCCGCGCCGCCATCAAGGACGCCGCCGCCGTGATGCGCGCGTAAGGAGCACACCATGAATACCATTGCACAAGCTTCGCGCCGCGACTTCCTCAAGACCGCAGCCATCGCCTCCGGCGGATTGCTGGTCGGCTTCTCCGTGCCCGGACTCAGGGACGCGGCGGCGGCGGGCACCATGTACACGCCCAATGCCTGGGTCCACATCGCCGACGACAACACCATCACGCTGATCTCGGCCCGTTCCGAGATGGGGCAGGGCGTCTACACCTCAATGCCGATGCTGATCGCCGAGGAGCTGAACGTCGACATCCGCAACATCAAGGTGGCGATGGCGCCGCCGAACCAGAAGCTGTATGGCAACGCGTTGCTGGGCGGGCCGCAGCTCACCGGCGGCTCGACCTCGGTGCGCGACGGCTGGGAAAAGCTGCGCGTGGCAGGGGCGCAGGTGCGCGAAATGCTCATCGGCGCCGCCGCATCGAAGTGGAACGTGGACCGCGGCGAGCTGAAGGCCGACAACGGCATGGTGCTGGGACCGCGCGGCCTGAAGGCCACCTACGGCGAGCTGGCCGAAGCGGCCTCGAAGCTGCCGGTGCCGGAAAAAGTGGCGCTGAAGGATCCGTCGCAGTTCCGCATCGTCGGCAAGCGCACGCCGCGGCTGGACACGCCGGCCAAGACCAACGGCACGGCCGAATTCGGCATCGACGTCAAGCTGCCCGGGATGGTCTATGCAGCGCTGGAGCAGTGCCCCGTCATCGGCGGAACGGTCAAGAGCTTCGACGCCAGCAAGGCCAAGTCCATGCCCGGTGTCATCGCCGTGGTGCAGATTCCCGACGGCGTCGCCGTGGTCGCGGACAGCTGGTGGCGCGCCAACATGGCCCGCAGGCAGCTGGCCATCGCCTGGGACGAGGGCGCGGGCGCGAAACTGAACAACAAGGTCATGCTGGACTCGATCCGGGCCGCGAGCGGCGCGCCGATGCCGATCAAGAAGGTCGGCGAGGCGGAAGCTGTGATCGCCGCCTCGCAGCGGGTGGTGCGGCGCGAATACGTCAGCCAGCTGTTGTCGCATTCGCCGCTGGAGCCGATGAATTTCACCGCCAGCTATGCCGACGGCAAGATGCTGCTGATCGGCCCGACCCAGTGGCAGGACGGCGCGCAGGGCGCCGTGGCCAAGGCAGTGGACATGAAGCCGGAAGACGTGGCGGTGCAGACCACCTTCCTGGGCGGCGGCTTCGGCCGGCGCATCGACCTCGACTTCATCGTGCAGGCGGCGCAGATCTCCAGGGCGATCAACCGGCCGGTCAAGCTGGTCTGGTCGCGCGAGGACGACATGACGCACGACTTCTACCGGCCGCAGTCGCTGCACCGGATGGCCGCGGCGCTGGGGGCGGACGGCAAGCCGACGGCGATGACCTTCCGGATGACGTCGCAGTCGGTCACCGGCCGGGTGTTCGGCCTGCCGGGCGACATGAACGATCCGCTGATGACCGAAGCGGCGCTGGCCGCCTATGAAATCCCGGCGCTGCAGCACGACTACATCAAGCACGATGCCGGCCTGCGCGTTGGGTACTGGCGCTCGGTGAGCCACCTGCTCAATGCCTTTGCCAACGAAAGCTTCATCGACGAACTGGCCAGCGAAGCGGGCCAGGACCCGTACCGCTATCGCATGGCGATGCTGGGCTCGCAGCCGCGCTTCGCCAACGTGCTCAAGCTCGCGGCCGAGAAAGCGGGCTGGGGCACGCCGCTGCCGGCCGGCCGTGCGCGCGGCATCGCGCTGATGGAGGGTTACGACACCTACATGGCGCAGGTGGCGGAGATCAGCATGGTGGACGGCGCGGTGAAGGTGCATCGCGTCACCGTCGCCGCCGACCTGGGCCGGATGGTGAACCCGGACACGGTGGAAGCGCAGATCCAGTCCAGCATTGCGTTCGGCATGGGCGCCGCGCTGATGCAGGAGGTCACGCTGGAAAACGGCCGGGTTCAGCAGACCAACTTCCACCAGTTCCCGGTGGTGCGGATGAACGAGGCGCCCGCCATCGACATCGTGCTGGTCGAGAGCACCGAGAAGCCCGGCGGCATCGGCGAGCCGGCCACGGCAGTCGTGGTGCCGGCGATCGCCAATGCGGTCGCGGCCCTCACCGGCAAACGGGTGCGCCAGTTGCCGATGACGGCGCAGGCGATTCGCGCGGCGTGAGCGACGGCGCGGCGGGTCCCACCGTGGTCGTGCTCGCGTCGGGCCAGGGCACGCGCTTCACTGCCTCGGGCGGCAGCGGGTCCAAGCTGCAGGCCCTGCTGGCGGGCAAGCCGGTGCTGCAGTGGACGCTCGACGCCGTCCGCGCCAGCGGCTTGCCGTGGCACCTTGAAGACGCGGGCCATGCCGGCATGGGCGATTCGATCGCTGCCGGCGTGCTCGCCATGCCGGGTGCCGCCGGCTGGCTGATCCTGCCGGGCGACCTGCCGCTGCTGCGTCCCGAGAGCCTGCGGCGCGTGGCCGCGGCGCTGGCCAATCACGCGGTGGTGCTGCCGATGTACCAGGGCCGGCAGGGCCACCCGGTCGCCTTCGGGCCTGGCTGCCGCGACGCGCTGCGGCTGCTCGCAGGGCCGCAGGGCGCCGCGCCGGTGGTGCGGGCGCAAAAGCTGGCCAACCGCGTGCTGGAACTGGAACTCGACGACCCGGGCATCGTCACCGACATCGACACCGTGCAGGACCTCGCCCGCGCGGAACAGCTGTTGGCCGGCGGCTGAGCTTCAGCCCGGGTGGCGGAGCGCGTGCAGCAGCCGCTCCAGTCCGCGGTCGCGGATCTTGTGGCGCGTCAATTCGTCCAGCGTCGCCTGCACATAGTCCAGCGTGGTGCCGTAGATGCCGGTCGCGCTGGCGAAGATGCGGCGGTATTCCTCTTCGCTCAGCAGGCCGGTGTGGCTCGGGCTCTTGCGCGACAGCGTGAAGGCCAGCGCCCGCACCGGGCCGTGGGTGGTGTGGCAGACCAGGAATTTCGGGTCGTAGACGGCCATCACCATCTCGCGCTTCCATAGCCGCGCCAGCGTTTCGTGGCCCTCGTGCTTCGGAATCCGGAACACCATGCCCTGGCAACTGCCGCCCGATAGCATGCCGAATACCAGGCCTGGGCATTCCGGCGTGCCGCGGTTGATCCGGCTCCACATCTTCAGCGCGCGGTGCCAGCCATGCACCCGGGCCGGCCGCCGCTCGGCGAAATCGAACTCCGGCCGCCAGATCAGCGACGCGTAACCGAAGATCCACAGGTCGCTGTGCCCGCCCCATTCGCGCAGTGTCTTCTGCAGCAATGGTTCCGGGTCGCGCAGGGGCTTGAGGCTCTCGCTCATGGTGTGACTGTAGCGCCGCGCAACGGCCCAGGCACGGTCACCGCGCGATCACCGCAGCGCAGGTGTGCGCGGTAGGATCGCACTCCACATTGGGATTCCCTGCATGAAACTCCATCCCGCGGTGGCCGCCGTCACCGACCGCATCAGCAAGCGCAGCGAGCCGACGCGCAGCGCCTACCTCCGCCTGGTGGAGCAGGCCGCCGGCCGTGACCGCGGCGTCGACCGGCTCGGCTGCGCCAATGTCGCCCATGCGTTCGCCGGCCTGCCGGCCAACGACAAGCTCAAGGTGGTGGTCGAACGCGCGCCCAACATCGCCATCATCAACGCCTACAACGACATGCTGTCGGCGCACAGCCCGCTGGGCGCTTATCCGAACCTGCTCAAGGACGAGGCGCGGCGCCATGGCGCCACTGCGCAGGTGGCCGGTGGCGTGCCGGCGATGTGCGACGGCGTCACGCAGGGCACGCCCGCGATGGAGCTCAGCCTGTTCAGCCGCGACGTGATCGCGATGGCGACCGCCGTGTCGCTGAGCCACGACGTTTTCGACGCGGCGCTGATGCTGGGCGTCTGCGACAAGATCGTCCCCGGCCTGCTGATCGGCGCGTTGCACTTCGGCCACCTGCCGACGGTATTCGTGCCGGCGGGGCCGATGCCCACCGGCCTCTCGAACAACGAAAAATCGAAAGTGCGCGAACTGGCGGCGCAGGGCAAGGTCGGCCGCGCCGAACTCTTGAATGCGGAGCAGGAGGCCTACCACGCGCCCGGCACCTGTACCTTCTACGGCACGGCCAACAGCAACCAGATGCTGCTCGAAGCCATGGGCCTGCACGTGCCCGGAACCGCCTTCGTCAATCCCGGCAACGACCTGCGCGAGGCGCTTACCCGTGAAGCCATGCGCACGGTGCTGGGCATCGTGAAGACGCGGCGGTTCGTGCCGATCGGCAGGCTCGTCGACGAGCGCGCGATCGTCAATGCGATGTGCGCGCTGCTGGCGACTGGCGGTTCCACCAATCACCTGATCCACTGGGTGGCGGTGGCGCGATCGGCCGGCATCACCATCGACTGGGACGACTTCGCGCAGCTCTCGGCCGCGGTGCCGCTGCTGGCGCGGGTCTATCCGAACGGCAGCGCCGACGTCAACCAGTTCCAGGCCGCGGGCGGCCCGGGCTACGTGATTCGCGAATTGCTCGACGCCGGCCTGATGCACGAGGACGTGCTCACCGTGCGTGCAGGCGGCCTGCG
>JACMQP010000193.1 GCA_014376915.1 Ramlibacter sp. | reverse complement strand
GCGCCCACTGGTGCGCTGATCATCGACAAGCCTTTGCGCTCGGGCCAGCAGGTCTATGCGCGCGGCCGCGACCTGGTGGTGATGGCGATGGTCAACGCCGGCGCCGAGGTGATCGCCGACGGCCACATCCACGTGTATGCGCCGCTGCGGGGCAAGGCGATTGCCGGCGCCCGCGGCAACATTGAGGCGCGGATCTTTTCGCTGTGCCTTGAGCCCGAACTCCTTTCCATCGCCGGTGTGTACCGGACCAGCGAAGTGCCGTTGCCCGCCGACGTCCTCTCCCGTCCGACCCAGGTGCGCCTGCTGGGCGGCGCCGAAGGCAAGCTGGTGATGGACGCCCTCAAAACCTGACCCTTCAAGGACCTCTCTCCCCATGGCAAGAATCATCGTCGTCACCTCCGGCAAGGGTGGGGTCGGCAAGACCACCACCAGCGCCAGCTTCGCATCGGGCCTGGCGCTGGCCGGCCACAAGACCGCCGTGATCGACTTCGACGTCGGCCTGCGCAATCTCGACCTGATCATGGGCTGCGAGCGTCGCGTGGTGTACGACTTGATCAACGTGATCCAGGGCGAAGCCAACCTCAACCAGGCGCTGATCAAGGACAAGCAGTGCGACAACCTGTTCGTGCTGGCCGCCTCCCAGACCCGCGACAAGGACGCGCTGACCAAAGAGGGCGTGGAGAAAGTGCTCACCGACCTGGCCGCCATGGGTTTCGAATACATCGTCTGCGACTCCCCGGCCGGCATCGAGACCGGCGCCCTGATGGCGATGCACTTCGCCGACGAGGCGCTGGTCGTGACCAACCCCGAGGTGTCCAGCGTGCGCGACTCGGACCGGATCCTGGGCATGCTTGCCAGCAAGACCAGGCGGGCGATCGAGGGCAAGGAAGCGATCAAGGAACACCTGCTGATCACCCGGTACAACCCGAGCCGGGTCGACCAGGGCCAGATGCTGTCGCTCGAGGACATCCAGGACATCCTGCGGATTCCCCTGATTGGCGTGATTCCCGAAAGCGAGTCGGTGCTGCAGGCCTCCAACCAGGGAACGCCGGCGGTCCACCTGAAGGGCAGCGACGTTTCCGAGGCCTACAAGGACGTGGTCGACCGCTTCCTGGGGACGGACAAGCCGATGCGTTTCGTCGACGCGCAGAAGCAGGGCTTCCTCAAGCGCCTGTTCGGCGGAAGGTAAATCATGGCGTCATTCCTGTCCTTCCTGCTGGGCGAGAAGAAGAAGACCGCCAGTGTCGCCAAGGAGCGTCTGCAGATCATCCTGGCGCACGAGCGCAGCGGCCGCAACGCCGCCGAGCCGGACTACCTGCCGGCCCTGCAGCGCGACTTGGTGGCCGTGATTTCGCGCTACATCAAGATCAACCCGGACGACATCAAGGTCCATCTCGAGCGCCAGGACAACCTGGAAGTGCTGGAGGTCAAAATCGAGCTCCCCGATGCCAGGTGACGGTCCGGCCCTTGACAGCAAGGAGCTGGCCGGAGATAACAGCCCAATGAGCGCTCCCCTCATCGTCCAAGTCAGGCACCGGTTCAACGTACCGGCGGAACGTGTCTTCGATGCCTGGCTGACGCCATCGCTGGCCAGCCGCTTCTTCTTTGCCACCCACACCGGCAACATCCTGCGCTGCGAGATCGAGCCCGAAATCGGCGGCTCGTTTACCGTGACCGACCGCCGGCCGCATTCGGACGGCGACGAGAGCGTGTTCGACGCCGAGCACCGCGGCACGTACATCGAGATCGACCGGCCACGCAGGCTGGTGTTCGACTTTAGCGTGCCGCCCTACCTTGACCAGCCGAGCCAGGTGGCGATCGACATCGCGCCCATCGGCGTCGGCGTTTGCGAGCTCACCCTCAGCCACGACATGGGCGACAGCCGCTACGCCCACCAGTTCGAAGAGCAGACCAAAAACGGCTGGGCCAAGATGCTTGCCACGCTGGACAAGGAACTGTTCGCCCGCCGCATCGGCGTGTTGTCCTAGCCGGAGCCCCTAGCTGGCAGTCAGCCAGCGCAGCACCCAGGCGCCGGCCAACGCGCCGGCTGCGCTCACCGCGGCGCCCCAGGCAATGTCCACGAAGGACAGAGCCAACGGCCAGTCCTTCAAGACGGCCAGGTTGGTGAGGTCGTAGGTTCCATAGCAGAACAGCCCGAACAGTGCCCCCAGCGTCAGCGCGCGCAACCAGTCGCCACCCGAAGGAAGCACGGCGAACACCACCAGGCCGATCGGGTACAGCAGGTAAAAGGCTGCCGCCGCACCCCAATTGGGCCCGGCTGCAAGCAGCTGGCCCATGCCTTCGCGGTACAGGTTTTTCGCGACCACCCCAAGCCAGAGAAAGTCGAGCAAGGCCAGGGCAACGAAGGTGGCGGCGTAGGTAAGGAGGTATCGGGTCATCGCCCAACTGTAGCAAGCCGGCAGGTTTGCCACTGTTTCATCCGCGAAACAGCCTGTCTCTGCAGGTGCTGCTTGTCTGCTGGCCGATGCGGACCATCTGCTGTTCATCGATCGGCCGGCAAGCAAACAAGCGACGACTCACCAGGGCTGAAAACAGACCAACGGCACAGACGCACGCCATGCCCGCACTGGTCTTCGACCCTGACCTGAAAGATTCGCCATCATGAACCGCAAACTCGCCGCCGCCCTCGTCTTCGCCACCGCTATGCAGGCCGACCTGGGCCAGTTCAAGCGCGCCGGC
>JACMQP010000192.1 GCA_014376915.1 Ramlibacter sp. | reverse complement strand
TGTTCATGCACTACGACCCGGGCTACGCCGCATCGATCGCACGCAACTTCAAGCAGTTTGGAAGCGCCGTGGCGATCGCGCCGCAAGACCGGTCGCCGGCCGCTTTCGCGGCGCTGGCGGACGCGATCAGGGCTGGCGAGGATGCGGCTCTGTAGCGGGCTGACGCGATTGCCATTCGTATCGCGCAATGGCGCCTGCGGCTCAGCCCTGGGCGGGCGTCTCGCCGGCTGGGGGGGTCGAGCCGACTTCAGCGCCGTCCTGCATCCCGCCTTCGCTGCCCGGCTCGCCGGTCTTGCGGTCGCTCTTGGCCTTGAGCTTGTCTTCCTTCTTGCGTTTCTTGGCCAGCTCTTTCTGCCGCTTCTCGTATCCGTAATTTGGTGTGGCCACAGGCTGTTCCGTTGAGTTGTCTGATGGGAGCACTGTAAGCCATCCGGCGACGGCCCGGAATGCGGTGGCCGTCAGGCGAGCGACAGAACTTCCAGCGCCGTGAGCGCGGCGCCGCCAGCGGCCAGCGGCGCGCTGCCGCCGGTGACCACCTGCCCCTCGATCCCCTCGAGCAATTGCGCCGAGCACGCCACCCGCCATTTGGAATCGCGCGCGAACGCCTGCAGCGCGGCCGCGGCCGGCGCAGTGTCGCCGGTAAGCACGCTGCCGGCGTCGCCGTGCAGCGGGTCGGTGACGTGAACCAACGTGGCCGGCCCGACATGCAAGGCAACCGTCATGCCGCTGTCGCCGGCGCCGGCCTTGACCAGCGCCAGCGCGCCGCGCAACGTGCGCAACCGGAACGCGGCGCCGTCCGTGCCCTCGACCGGGACGAACACCGCCAGCAGGCTGTCGCCCTGCGGCACCAGGTGGCGAGCGCCGAACAGGTACAGCGTGTCGCGCGCGTTCTGGTAGCCCTGGCGCACCGCCGCCGCCAGGTCGTCGCTCGGTGACTGGCGCGACAGGATGGCGGAAAACAGGTCGACCGCCAGCACGATCGCGTCCGGGTAGTCCAGCGCCTCGTTGTAGCGGCCGCTGTCTTCCCAGCGGCTGTTCAGTTCCTTGAACAGGCGCTGCTCGTAGAGATTGGCCAGCGACTGCTTCTGGCCTTCCAGCGCGGCCAGGAACTTGTCCTTGATTTCGCCGACGATTTCGTCGCGCCGCGATTTGCGCCGCGTCAGCAGTGCCGTCACCGCATCGCGCAATTCGGCGGCGTTGAGCGGCTTGGCCAGGTAGTCGTCGGCACCCGAATTCATGCCGACCCGCACCTGGGCCCGCTCGGTCATGCTGGTGAGCATGATCACCGGCACTTCGACCAGGCCGGCTTCTTGCCGTAGCGCCGTCACCAGCTGGTAGCCGTTCATGCCGGGCATCACCACGTCGCAGACGATCAGGTCGGGGCGCGACTGGCGCGCCATTTCCAGGCCCTGTTCGCCGTCGACGGCCCATAGCACGCGGTGGCCCACGCGCTGCAGGATGCCGACCACGGCCAGCCGCTGGATCGGGTCGTCTTCGATGACAAGGATGGAGGCGGGGTCGCCGCCCGAAACGGGATTGGGAGTTGCGGATGCAGTGGTCATGATGCGCGGTCCTTGATTTTCGTTGCAATCGCGGCGAGGAAATCGTCGAGCGCGGCGTGAAGGTCGACCAGCCCGCGGGCCAGGCCATTGGTGCGGCCTTCCAGCGCCTGTTGTTCCAGTGTGCGTGCGAGCCTGGCCAGCTGCTCCGCGCTCACCATCGAGGCCGATCCGGCCAGCGAATGCAGGTGGCGATGCACCTCGGCGCCCGCCCCGGCCTCCAGCGCGGCGCCGATCTTCTCCAGCGCCTTGGGCGCCAGCAGGGTGAACGACTCGAGCACCTGCCGGAACAACTCCAGGTCGCCATCCATCCGGTCCAGCGCCTTCTGTTCGTCGAACACCGGCTCGGCCGGCGCAGCGGTCCAGTGATCCAGCACCTGCGCCAGCTGCGCTGCTTCCATCGGCTTGGACAGGAAGTCGTCCATGCCGGCGGCCAGGCATTTCTGGCGCTGTTGCTCGGAAACATTGGCGGTGAGGGCAATGATCGGCAGCCGCCAGCCGCCGGCGCGCAGCCGCTCGGTCGCCTCGTAGCCGTCCATCACCGGCATCCGGCAGTCCATCAGGATGGCGTCGAAACGCTCGCGCGCCACCGCGTCGAGCACTTGCTGCCCGTCCTCCACCACGGTCACGTCGGTGTAGCCGACCAGCCGCAGCATGCCCTTGATCACGATCTGGTTGGTGCCGTTGTCCTCCGCCACCAGAATGCGCTGCGGCCGCGGCGCGCGCGCCGTGCGCGAAATTGCCGGGGCCGGTTCGGCCGCTGCAGCGCGTTGTTGCGCCGGGGTGAACGGCAGGATGCAGCGGAACGACGCACCGCGCCCGGCCACGCTCTGCAGCCGCACGCTGCCGCCCATCTGTTCGCACAGCTGCTTCACGATGGCCAGCCCGAGCCCGGTGCCGCCGTACTCGCGGGTGGTGGAGCTGTCGGCCTGGAAGAAGCGCTCGAACAGGCCGGACTGCACCTCGGACGGGATGCCGATGCCGGTGTCGTGGACGGTGAACCCGATCATCAGCCTGCCGCCGGAGGCAGCCGCGGGATGGATGTCCAGGCCGAGCAGCCCGGCCTCTGTGAACTTCAGCGCGTTGCTCAGGAGGTTGTTGAGCACCTGGCGCAGCCGGCCGGGGTCGCCGACCACGGTGTCCGGCACGGCCGGATCGATCCGCAGGTCGAACGCGAGGCCCTTCTCGCGCGCGCGCAGGCTGTACAGGTCGCCCAGCTCGCCCGCCAGTTCGGCCAGGCTGAACTCCACATGCTCGAACTCGAGCCGGCCGGACTCGATCTTGCCCAGGTCCAGCAAGTCGTTGATCAGGCCCAGCAGCGACTGCGCGCTGGAGGCCGCAAGCTCGACATAGCGCCGCTGCTGCGGCTGCAGGGTTTCCGCCAGCAGCAGCCGGGTCATGCCGAGCACGCCGTTGAGCGGGGTCCGGATCTCGTGGCTGATCGTGTCCAGGAACTCGCTCTTGGCCCGGTTGGCCGCCTCGGCAGCCTCCTTGGCCTGCTTGAGATCGGCGTCCGCCCGGGTCCGGGCGGTGACGTCGCGGAAGCTCCAGACCCGGCCGGTGGCCGCGCCTTCCAGCGCCAGCGGCCGCCCGTAGCGCTCGAACGCGCGGCCGTCCTTGAACTCCAGCACGTCGAAGGATTCGGTCTCGGGCGCAGCGTACAGCTCCGTGACCCGGCGTGCGTAAACGGCGGGATCCGTCACCTGTGCGACGACGATGTCGCCCCACTTCTCGCGGCTCGCGCCTTCCAGGTCGTGCGGGATGTTCATCATCGCCAGCAGCTGATGGTTGAACAGCAGGATCTGGCGGTCGCCGTTCATCACCAGGATGCCGTCGGCGGTGGATTCCAGCGTGGCGCGGTTGATGGCGGCGGCACGCTGGAGCTCCTCCTCGGCGCGCTTGCGGCGGGTGATGTCGCGGTTGGTTCCGGTCACCCGCAGGGCCTTGCCCCGCGCGTCGCGGCGGGTCACCCGGCCTTCGCTGTGGATCCAGACCAGACTGCCGTCGTTGCAGCGTACCTGGTGCTCGACCACGTACTGGTCGGACTGGCCGGTGAACATCGCTTCCAGCGCCTCGCCGATGGCCGGCCGCTCCGGCTCGGGCACCAGATCGAGCAGCGCCTGCGCGGCGATCACCGTCGGCTGGGCCGGGCCGCCCATCAGCTGCGACCAGTTCTCCGACAGGAAGATTCGACCGGTCTCCAGGTCCAGGTCCCACAGCGCCAGCCGTGATGCGTCGAAGGCGCGCTTTTGCCGCTCTTCGCTCTTGCGCAGCGCCTCCTGGGCGGCGCGCGCCGCGGAAATATCCACGTAGGTTGTGACGAAGCCGCCGCCATGCAGGGGCGCGGCGCGGATGTCCAGCGTGACGCCGTTGGGACGCGCCCGCTGGTAGTGCTCGGCCACCGGCTTGCCGGCCCTCTCGACCATCGCGCGCACGGTCTCGTCGACCGGGCCGGCCCCGTAGTCGCCGCGCTCGGCGTTGTGCCGCGCCAGGCTCTCGAACGTGACGACAGGCCCGGCAAACAGCCGGTCCGGGAACTCGTGCAGCGTTCGGAACTGCTGGTTGTGGGCGATCAAGTGCAGGTTCTCGTCGAACACGCTCAGCCCGCAGGGCAGGCTGTCGACCACGCTGGTGAGCAGCGCGTTGGCGGTGGCCAGTGCGTCGCGCACCTTTTTCTGCTCGGTGATGTCCAGCAACGTGCCCACCAGCCGGACCGCCTTGCCGTCCTCGAATTCGGCGTAGCCGCGCGACCGCACAGCGATCGACCGGCCACGGGCCGTCACCATCGGCAAGACCAGGTTCCACGGTTCGCCGGTGCGGATCGAATGCCGCGTGGCCGCGCTGAGCTCGTCGCGCGCGCCAGGGGCGAAGTACCCCATCGCCTCGTCGAGCGCCGGCCGGTGCCCGGGATCGCGGTCGAAGATACGGCAGTTCTGGTCGGTCCACTTGACCCGCCGGCTGGCCAGGTCCACTTCCCAGCCACCGACGCCGCTGAGTTGCTCGGCCCGCTCCAGGAACCGGTTGGCCGACCGCAGCCGGGCTTCCGTCTCGGTGCGCCCGGTGACGTCGTCCACCACGCCGACATAGCCCTTGCGCGGCAGCTCACCCCAGTTCGCCGGGCTGGCCTGCACCCGTACCCAGGCGGTTTCGCCGCCGGGACGCAGCACCTGGAACTCCATTTCGAACGGCTCCGACCGGGCCACGCTGTCGCTCCACGCGGCCACCACCCGGTCGTGGTCCACCGGATGCACCGCGTCGCGCCAGCCGCTGCCCATCGCCTGCTCCAGCGGCATGCCGAACAACTCCTGCCAGCGCTGGTTGGTGTGCAGCAGCTGGCCCGCCGCGTCAGCCTGGAAAATGCCCAGCGGCGCCGTGCTGGACACCGCGTGGAAGCGCGAATCGTCGCCGGCCGAGGTCAGCTGCCGCAGGCGCTCGCGCTGCAGCAGCAGCTGTTGCGCCAGTGCGGCCAGGTCGCGCAGGGTGGCGGCTTGCTGCTCGCTGAGATGGCCGGGCTTGCGGTCGATCACGCAGAGCGTCCCGACCCGTTCGCCCGAGGGCATCACGATGGGGGCGCCGGCATAGAACCGGATGCCGGGGCCGCCCACCACCAGTGGGTTGGCGGAAAAGCGCGTGTCGCTGGCGGCGTCCGGCACTTCCATCACGCTGTCCTGCTCGATCGCATGGGCGCAGAACGCGATGTCGCGCGGGGTCTGCGCCAGGCCGTCCAGCCCCAGGTTGGCCTTGAACCACTGGCGCTGGTCGTCGATCAGGCTGACCAGCGCGATCGGCGTGCCGCAGACCGAGGCTGCCACCCGCACCAGCGCGTCGAACACGGGCTCGGGCCCGCTGTCCAGCACGTCCAGCATCCGTAGCCGGGCCAGCCGGCGGCGCTCGGTCTCAGCTTGCATCGGGCCGATCCAGTGCGATCAGTGCCTGTTCCAAGTCCGAACGCAGGTCGTCCATCACCTCCAGTCCGACCGAGAACCGCACCAGCACGCCCTTGTGCGGCCAGGTCCCGAGCCGGGCGTCGCGCATCGTGGCGACGTCGTACGGCACCACCAGGCTGACCGGCCCGCCCCACGAATATCCGAGCTTGAACAGACGCAGCGCGTCGCAGAAGGCGTCGACCTGCGCCGGGCTGTAGCGTGGGTCGAACACCACGGAGAACAGTCCGGCGGCCAGGCCCTCTGTGCCAGC
>JACMQP010000191.1 GCA_014376915.1 Ramlibacter sp. | reverse complement strand
GCGCGTGTTCCCCTCGATCCAGCTCAACCGCTCAGGCACCCGTCGCGAAGAACTGCTGCTGGCCCCCGAGATCCTGCAGAAAACCCGGATCCTGCGCCAGTTCATGTACAACATGGACGAGATCGAGGCGATGGAAATGGTCCTGAAGTCGATGAAGGCCACCAAGACCAACGTCGAGTTCTTCGACATGATGCGCCGGGGCGGCTGAGCCAGCTCAACTTGCTATAATCGAAAGCTTTTCTGCGGCAAGTAGGCCAGACGGTCTGGCCCGGCTCCCGCACCGACCCCCAAGGAACACATCATGGCCAAAGAAGGCATTCACCCCAATTACCGCGACGTGCTGTTCGTGGACCTGTCCAACGGCTTCAAGTTCGTCACCCGCTCCTGCGTGAACACCAAGGAAATGGGCAAGACCGACGACGGGAAGGAATTGCCGCTGTTCAAGCTGGACACGTCGAGCGAATCGCACCCGTTCTACACGGGCACCCAGAAGTCGGTCAACGACATGGGCGGCAGGGTCGACAAGTTCTTCAAGAAGTTCGGCAAGCCGGCTGGCGCGAAGGCCGAAGAAGCCGCCAAGGCCGAAGCCGAAAAGACCGTTGCCGAAAAGACCGCTGCCGAATAATCAGCACGCGACCGGTCAGAGGGGCAGCCCGGGCAACCGTGCTGCCCCTTTTCATTGGCGCTACACGCGCGTCCCATAATCCGTCCGCAGTGAACCAGCCGACTCCAGCCATCGTTGCCCAGAGCGCCGTCCAGCGCTTGCCGCGCATCGCGCTGCTGTTGTTCTGCGTGGCGTACGTGCTGCCCGGCTTCATCGGCCGTGAGCCCTGGAAGAGCGCCGACATCGCCGCCTTCGGCTACATGGCGGAACTGGCGTCTGGAGCGACCTCATGGCTGTCGCCGCTGCTGGTGGGCCAGTCGCCGGAGTTCGACGGCTTGCTGCCGTACTGGCTCGGCGCCTGGGCCATGCAGGCCGCGCCGCCCTGGGTCGCCCCGGATTTCGCAGCCCGCATCCCGTACATGCTGTTGCTGACGCTGGCGCTGCTGTCCACCTGGTATGGCGTTTACTTCCTGGCGCGCAGCCCGCAGGCCCAGCCGCTGGCTTTTGCCTTCGGTGGCGAGGCCGAACCAACGGACTACGCCCGTGCCATGGCCGACGGCGGCCTGCTCGCATTGATTGCCAGCCTGGGCCTGGCGCAGCTGTCGCACGAAACAACGCCGGCCCTGGCGCAGGTCGGCTTCACCGCACTGGGGATGTTCGGCATCGCCGCCCTGCCCTACCGCGCCCTGGTCCCGGCCGCAGCGGTGCTGCTGGGCCTGGTCGGCCTGGCGCTCAGCGGTGCGCCCTGGATGGCACTGCTGTTCGGCATCGGCGGCGTCGTGACGGGGCTGCTGGATCGCTCCGCCGACGACGCCGCGCGGGAACGGCGTCTGCGCAGCGCCGCCTGGGTCGCCGCAGCGACGCTGGTGGCCGCGGCGCTGGCCTGGTCGCTCGGCCTCTGGCGCTGGCGGCTCGGCTTCGATGTCGTCCACCGTGACTGGCCGGGCGTGGCGAAATTCCTGGTCTGGTTCGCCTGGCCGGCCTGGCCGCTGGCGCTGTGGACGCTGTGGCGGTGGCACCGCCAGCTGGCCAGCCGGCATGTGGCGCTGCCGCTGTGGTTCCTGCTGGTGGCGCTGGTGGCGGCGCTGCTGACGCCGACCGCGGACCGCGCGCTGCTGCTCGGCCTGCCGGCGCTGGCGACACTGGCGGCGTTCGCGCTGCCAACGCTCAAGCGCAGCGTGGCGGCGCTGATCGACTGGTTCACGCTGCTGTTCTTCAGCGGCTGCGCCCTCACCATCTGGGTGGTCTGGCTGGCGATGCAGACCGGCATCCCACCGCGGCCGGCGGCCAACGTGGCGCGGCTGGCGCCGGGCTTCACGCCCAGCTTCTCGCTGGTGGCCGTGATCGCGGCGCTGGCCGCGACCCTGGCCTGGGCCTGGCTGGTGAAATGGCGCGCCCGCCGCCACCGCGCCGTCATCTGGAAGAGCCTGGTGCTGCCCGCCGGCGGCGCCGCGCTGTGCTGGCTGCTGCTGATGACGCTCTGGATGCCGCTGCTGGACTACGCCCGCAGCTACGCGCCGCTGGTGCGCCGCGTGTCGCAGTTGATCGACGCACCCGGCTGCGTCGAAGTGCACGGCCTGAGCCAGGCGCAACTCTCCGCACTGCGCTACCACGCCGGACTGACGCTCAAGCCCGCCTCGCGACCGGCAACCTGTCCCTGGCTGCTGGTCGACGCCGACGCCCAGCAATCGGCGTCGCTCGCCGTCGCCATGCGGCAATGGCAGGTCGTGTCCACGGTCAACCGGCCTGCGGACAGCAACGACAACGTGGTGCTTTTCCGCAGGTTGGGCCGGTAGGTGTCGGAGCTGCGGACCATCGCCCGCCATGCGGGCACGGTGCTCGTCGGCCAGCTGGCCGTGATGGCGTTCGGCGTCACCGACACCATCGTCGCCGGCCGCTACTCGGAGCAGGCGCTGGCGGCGCTGTCGGTCGGCTCAGCGGTCTACATCAGCATCTTCGTCGGCCTGATGGGCGTGCTGCAGGCGCTGCTGCCGACGTGGGCGGAACTGCACGGCGCCGGCCGCGCCATCGAGGTCGGGCGCTCGGTACGCCAGGCTCTTTACCTTTCGGGCCTCACCATGCTGGTGGGCGTCACCGCGCTGTTCTTCCCCGGTGCCCTGCTCGAATGGACCCAGGTGCCAGCCAGCTTGCAGGCCGAGGTGCGCGAGTACCTCGCCGTGCTGTCGCTGGCGCTGCCCGCGGCCCTGTTGTTCCGGATGTACAGCACGCTCAACCAGAGCCTGGGCAAGCCACTGCTGGTGACCTGGCTGCAGACCGGTTCGCTGCTGGTGAAAATTCCGCTCTCGATCTGGTTCGCGTTCGGCGGCTTCGGGCTGGAAGGCCGCGGCGCCGTCGGCTGCGCCTGGGCGACGGTGGTGGTGAACTGGCTGTTTATCCTGCTGGCACTGTGGCTGGTCCGCACCCAGCCGCTGTACCGGCCATATGCCCTGTGGCGCCCAATGGAGCGGCCCGACTGGCCCGTGATCCGGCAGTTCGCGCGGCTGGGCATTCCCGGCGGGCTGGCGATCATGGTCGAAGTGACTTCCTTCACGCTGATGGCCCTCTTCATCGCGCGCCAGGGCACGCTGGCGTCGGCGGCGCACCAGGTGGTCGCCAACCTGGCGGCGGTGCTGTACATGACCCCGCTGTCGATCGCGATCGCCACCAGCGCCCGGGTCAGCTACTGGCTGGGCGCGGCCGACCAGCGCCGCGCCCGGGCGGCGATCCGCACCGGCTTCAAGCTGGCCCTGGTGCTGTCCCTGTGCCTGTCGGCCACCATGCTGCTGGCACGGCACGGCATCGCCAGCATGTATGCCAGGACGCCCGAGGTGGCGGCGCTGGCCGCCACGCTGCTCGCGTGGCTGGCGGTCTACCACCTGGGCGACGCGGCGCAGGCGCTGTTCGTGTTCGTGCTGCGCTGCTATCGCGTGGCGGTCGCGCCGCTGATGGCCTACTGCGTGATGCTGTGGGGCGTCGGCCTGTCGGGCGGCTACCTGCTGGCCTACCGCGGCATCGGCCCGTGGCCGGCCCAGCACTCGCCGGTGGCGTTCTGGCAGGCGAGCGCGCTGGCGCTCGCGCTGCTGGCGCCGATCCTGCTCACGATTCTGTGGCGGGCTGTTCGTTCGGCGCGAACGCCGGCCTGACCGCGGCGCGAAGGCGCACGGCCGGAAAGACGATCGAGAAGGTCGAACCGGCGCCCGGCGTGCTCTCGACTTTCAGCTCGGCGCCGTGCCTCTGCACCACGTGCTTGACGATCGCCAGCCCGAGGCCGGTTCCGCCGGTCTCGCGCGAGCGGCTTCTGTCGATGCGGTAGAAGCGCTCGGTCAGCCGCGGCAGATGCTCGGGCGCGATGCCGGGACCAGTGTCGCGCACCGAGAACACCGCGCGGCCGTCCGCCAGCGGCTGCCAGCCGACGTCGATTGCGCCACCTGCAGACGTGTAGCGCACGGCGTTGCTGACCAGGTTGGACAGGGCGCTGAGCAGCTCGCTTTGCGAACCGGCCACGTCGCCTTCAGGCGCCGCCGCAAAACGCAGTTCCTGCTTCTTGCGCAGCGCGTTGCCGAGCGCTCTCGCCTCCTGTTCGCAGTGGGCCAGCAGGGCCGCGACCGGCGTCCATTCGCCGGTGGCCGGCGGTGGGCTGCCTTCCAGCCGGGATAGCGTCAGCAGATCGCTGACCAGCGTCTGCATGCGCAGCGACTGCTGCGCCATCAGCGCGAGGTAGCGCACCTGTTCCTCCCGCGACAACGGCAGGTTCTGCATGGTCTCGACGAATCCGGTCAGCACCGTGAGCGGCGTCCGGATTTCGTGCGACACGTTGGCGACGAAGTCGCGCCGCATGGTTTCGGCCTGCTCCAGCGCGGTGATGTCGCGGGTCAGCAACAGCTGACGGCCTTCGCCATAGGGATGGAGCTGGACCGAGATGCGCACCGGCCGCGACGACGTGCTTTCGCGGCCGGTCACCACGATGTCGCGGCGATAGTCGCCGGAACCGTGGTAAGCCGCGAAGCCGGGATCGCGCACCAGATTGCCGATCAGCTGCAACATGTCGCGCCGGGCATCGATGCCCAGCTGCGTTGCCGCCGTCTGGTTGCACCACTCGATCCGGCCTTCGGCATCGAGCAGCACGACGCCGTTGGGCGAGGCCTGGATCGCGGCCAGGAAGTCCTGCAGCCGCTGGTCGCTTGCCTGCGCCTGCTGCTCGCGGGCGCGCAGCGCGCGGCGCGCCCGGTCGGCGACCTCGCCCCAGAGCCCACGCATTGCCAGCTCCTGGCCCGGGTCGGGGTTGCGCAGCCAGCGCGCCACCTTCATCCCACGCGCCAGGTCGAGTCCGAACCACAGCAGGGAGCCCGTCATCAGGCCGGCCACGGCACCGGGCGTCGCCGCCAGCCACCACCCCAGCAGCGCCCCGGCCAGCAGGCTGATGACGAACTGCGAAATGCGAAACAGCATGGAACAGGAGCAGCGACCGGCGCGGCCCGTTCAGTTCGCGGCCGGACTGGCGATCTGCGCGGTCAGCCGGTAGCCGGCGCCGCGCCCCGTCTCCAGCCCGCTGGCCGCCGGGCCCAGCGCTTCGCGCAGGCGCTTCACGTGGACATCCACGGTCCGCTCCTCGATGAACACATGATCGCCCCAGACCTTGTCCAGCAGCTGCGAGCGGCTGTGCACCCGCTCGGGATGCTTCATCAGGTAGTTCAGCAACTTGAACTCGGTCGGGCCGACCTTGAGCTGCCGGCCCTGCCAGCTGACCCTGTGGGTGGCGCCGTCGAGCGCCAGCTCACCGATGGTCACGGTCTCGCTGACCTGCTCCGGCGCACGCCGTCGCAATACCGCGCGGATCCGCGCCAGCAGTTCCTGGGTCGAGAACGGCTTGGTGATGTAGTCGTCGGCGCCGGCGTCCAGCCCGGCCACCTTGTCCGGCTCATCACCGCGGGCGGTGAGCATCAGGATCGGGATCGTCCTGGTCCGGCTGTCGCCGCGCCACTTGCGCGCCAGCGCCAGCCCGCTTTGCCCCGGCAGCATCCAGTCCAGCAGGATGACGTCCGGCCGGACGGCATCGAGTTCGCGCTGCGCTGCGACGCCGTCTTCCGCCCACACCGGCGCGAACCCGTTGTGGCGCAGGTTGACCGAAATCAGCTCGGCGATCGACGGCTCGTCCTCGACGACCAGGACACGGGGCTGCTGCTTCATTTCACGGCGGATTCAATGTCTTCCATCGACGAGTGGCGAACGTCCGCGCCCTTGACGATGTAGATGATGAACTCGGCGATGTTCTTGGCGTGGTCGCCGATGCGCTCGATCGCTTTGGCGAGGAACAGCAGATCCAGGCTGGCGGAGATCGTGCGCGGATCTTCCATCATGTAGGTGATGAGCTTGCGCACGAAGCCGTCGAACTCCTGGTCGATCGCGTCGTCTTCCTTCAGGATCGTCACCGCCATCGCGGTGTCCAGCCGGGCGAAGGCATCCAGGGCCTTGCGCAGCAGTCCCGAGGCCAGGTCGGCCGCGACCCGCAGCTCGGACGACGGCAGGGTTCGGGCTGAACCGCTGCTGATGATCGACTTGACCATCCGCGCGATCTTGTTGGTCTCGTCCCCCACACGCTCGAGGTTGGCCGTGGTCTTGGAAATCGCGATCAGCAGGCGCAGGTCACGCGCCGTCGGCTGGCGCCGGGCGATGATCGACGACAGCTCACGGTCGATGTCGATCTCCATCTGGTTGACGCGGTTCTCGATCTCCATCACCTCGTCGGCAGCTTCCACGCTGTGCTGGGTGAACGCGTAGATCGCCTGGCGGATCTGGGACTCGACCAGCCCGCCGAGCTCCATGACCCTGGAGGAGACGCCGTTAAGTTCGCTGTCGAACTGGGTGGAGAGGTGTTTATCAGGCATTAACCGAATCTCCCGGTGATGTAATCCTCAGTTTCCTTGCGCGCCGGCTTGAAGAAGATCTGCTCGGTCTCGCCGACCTCCATCAGGTCGCCCAGGTACATGTAGGCAGTGTAGTCACTGACCCGCGCCGCCTGCTGCATGTTGTGGGTCACGATGACCACGGTGTAGTCGCTCTTCAGCTCGGCGATCAGTTCCTCGATCTTCGCCGTGGAGATCGGATCCAGCGCCGAACACGGCTCGTCCAGCAGCAGCACCTCGGGCTTGATGGCGATGCCGCGCGCGATACACAGCCGCTGCTGCTGGCCGCCCGACAGGCTGGCGCCGCTCTGGTTCATCTTGTCGCGGACCTCGCCCCACAACGCCGCCTTGCGCAGAGCCCACTCGACCCGCTCGTCCATGTCGGTCGCATTGAGGTTCTCGAACAGGCGCACGCCGAAGGCGATGTTGTCGTAGATCGACATCGGGAACGGCGTGGGCTTCTGGAACACCATGCCGATCCGGGCGCGGATCAGAGCGACGTCCTGCTTCGACGTCAGCAGGTTCTCGCCGTCCAGCACGATCTCGCCCTCGGCGCGCTGGTCGGGATAGAGCTCGAACATGCGGTTGAAGGTGCGCAGCAAGGTGGACTTGCCGCAGCCGGACGGGCCGATGAAGGCCGTGACCTTCTTTTCCGGGATCTCCAGGTTGATGCTCTTGAGGGCGTGGAACTTGCCGTAGTAGAAATTGAGGTCGCGGATCGAAATTTTCGAGCTGGCGTTGCTTGCGGTGGCGGTCATCATCTGGGGCCTTGTCAAATCTTGTTGCGCGTCAGGACCCGCGCCAGGATGTTCAACCCCAGCACGGCGACCGTGATCAGGAACACGCCGGCCCAGGCCAGCTGCTGCCAGTTCTCATAGGGGCTCATCGCGAACTTGAAAATCGTGACCGGCAGGCTGGCCATCGGCTCGCCCAGGCTGGAGGTCCAGAACTGGTTGCTCAGCGCGGTGAAGAGCAGCGGCGCGGTCTCGCCCGAGATCCGGGCCACCGCCAGCAGCACGCCCGTGACCACACCGGCCCGGGCCGCGCGCAGCGTGATGCTCATGATCACCTTCCACTTCGGCGCACCCAGGGCGTAGGCCGCTTCGCGCAGGCCCGAAGGCACCAGCATCAGCATGTTTTCGGTGGTCCGGATCACCACCGGGACCACGATCAGAGCCAGCGCGGCGACCCCGGCCCAGCCGGAAAACGACTTGAAGCGCGACACGACGACGGCATAGACGAACAGGCCGATGACGATCGAAGGCGCGGACAGGAGGATGTCGTTGACGAAGCGCGTGAGCGAGCCGAGCCAGCCCTTGACGTCGTACTCGGCCAGATAGATGCCGGCCATGATGCCGATCGGCGTGGCGACCAAGGTGGCCAGGGCCACCATCAGGAACGAACCGTAGATGGCGTTGGCAAGGCCACCGGCCTCGTTGGGCGGCGGCGTCATCTGCGACAGGGTGGCCCAGGTCAGTCCGCCGACACCGAGGCGCACCGTGTCCCACAGGATCCAGATCAGCCAGAAGATGCCGAACACCATCGCCAGCAGCGACAGCGTGAGCGCGACTGCGTTGACGCGCTTGCGTGCCGCGTACTTGTGCTCGCGCCCGCGGGCAGCGCCGACCTTGCGCAGCAGGCTCTCTCCCGTGCCCTCCACGGCAATTTGCGCTTCGGCGCTCATTGGGTCACCTCCGCTCTGCAGGCTGCGGTGCTGTGAGCCTTCGGCTCGGCCGGGCGGTTCATGTCTTGGCTCCTTCGTTGCGGCGCAGGCGTGCCAGCAGCAGCTTGGACAGGGCCAGCACCACGAAGGTGATGAAAAACAGCACCAGGCCCAGGTAGATCAGCGCCGCCTGGTGCAGCCCCTCGCCGGCCTCGGCGAATTCGTTGGCGAGGGCGGACGTGATGCTGTTGGCCGCCTGGAACAACGAAAGCGAGTCGAGCTGGTTGAAATTGCCGATCACGAAGGTCACCGCCATGGTTTCTCCCAGCGCGCGGCCCAGGCCCAGCATGATGCCGCCGATGACACCGGCTTTGGTGTAGGGCAGCACCACCTTCGACATCACTTCCCAGGTGGTGGAGCCCAGCGCGTAGGCCGACTCCTTGAGCATCGGCGGCGTGACGTCGAACACGTCGCGCATCACGGCGGCGATGAAGGGAATGATCATGATGGCCAGGATGATCCCGGCCGACAGGATGCCGATGCCCACCGGCGGCCCCGATACCAGGGCGCCCAGAAAAGGCACGCCGGCAAACAGGCTCTGCAGCGGCTGCTGCACGAAGGTGGCGAGGATCGGGCCGAACACCAGCAGGCCCCACATGCCGTAGACGATGGACGGAATCGCCGCCAGCAATTCGATCGCCGTGCCGAGCGGCCGCTTGAGCCAGGCCGGCGACAGCTCGGTGAGAAACAGGGCGATGCCGAAGCTGACCGGCACCGCGATCACCAGCGCGATCAGCGAGGTGACGACCGTGCCGTAGATCATCACCAGCCCGCCGAACTCCTCGTTGACGGGATCCCAGACGCTGTTGGTGAGAAAGCCGAGGCCGTACTTCTGGATCGCCGGCCAGGCCCCCACCAGCAGGGACAGCAGGATGGCGGCCAGCAGCCCGAGCGTGACCAGTGCCGCCCCCTTGGCAGCCCAGCCGAACAGTCGGTCGGCGATGGCGGAGGTGCGCAAGGGATTCCCTACGGGCGGCATGTTCATCTTGCGCTCCGCCCCCTTGGAGCGCGGACTGGGCAGGTTGAACGAAGCTTCATGCGCCGGAAGTGTAGAGGACACGGTAGCCCTTCCTCGAATCGTGGCGGTGTCGGCTGCAGTGCTTACTTGAAAGCGATGGCCTTGCCCGACCCGTCCTTGATCTCACCCCAGGCCTTTTCGATCTGGGTCTTCACCGCCGCCGGCATCGGCACGTAGTCGAGGTCGCCGGCGGTCTTGTCGCCGTTCTGATAGGCCCACTGGAAGAACTTCAAGGTGGCCGCGGCCTGGGCCGGCTTGTCCTGCACCTTGTGCATCAGGATGAAGGTGGCGCCGGTCAGGGGCCAGGACTGGGCGCCCGGCTGGTTGGTCAGGATCTGGTAGAAGCTCTTGGACCACTCCGCTCCGGCGGCGGCGGCCTTGAAGCTCGAGTCGTCAGGCGCCACAAACTGGCCGGCCGCATTCTGCATGAGCGCGTAAGCCATCTTGTTCTGCTTCACGTAGGCGTACTCGACATAGCCGATCGAATTGGGCAGGCGGCCAACGAAGGCGGCTACGCCTTCATTGCCCTTGCCGCCCGCGCCGGTCGGCCAGTTCACCGCCGTGCCTTCGCCGACCTTGGTCTTCCACTCCGGGTTCACTTTGCTCAGGTAGTTGGTGAAGATGAAGGTCGTGCCCGATCCATCGGCGCGGCGGACCGGCGAGATGGCCGCATCGGGCAGCGGCAGGCTGGGGTTGAGCGCCTTGATCGCCGCATCGTTCCACTTGGTGATCTTGCCCAGGTAGATATCGCCCAGCACCTGGCCGTTGAGCTTGAGCTGGCCCGGGGCAATGCCCTTGACGTTGATCACGGGAATCACGCCGCCGATCACCGTCGGGAACTGGAGCTGGCCCTTTTTGGCAAGCTCCTCGTCTTTCAGCGGGGCATCGGAAGCACCGAAGTCCACGGTCTTGCTGTCGATCTGCTTGATGCCGGCGCCCGAACCCACCGACTGGTAGTTGATCTTGGCGCCGGTTGCCTTGTTGTAGTCGGAGGCCCACTTCGAATAAAGCGGTGCCGGGAAGCTGGCGCCGGCGCCGGTCGCGTCCTGGGCGGCGGCGGTACCGGCGAAGGACAGGACCGAGAAGCCAGCCAGCGACAGGGCGGCGGTACGAAGGATCTGGTTGTTCATGGGGTTCACCTCTGGTTGGGATGGGACTGAAGCGACTTTACGAAGCTTGTGTGACAGACGCATGACAGCGCTGTCACGGTCCTGTCACGGGCCGCCCCTAGCCTCACCTGGTCACCAACTCCCGAGCAACAACACCATGCTGAATCTTCGCGTCCTTTTCGCTGCTCCCCTGTTGGCCGTGCTGGCCGGCTGCGCCACCCCCTTGGCCCCGGTGTCGGTGGCCGACACGCTGGCGCGCGACCCGCAGCTCAGCACCCTCAACGGCCTGGTGCAGCAGGCCGGCCTGGCCGACATGCTCCGCGGCG
>JACMQP010000190.1 GCA_014376915.1 Ramlibacter sp. | reverse complement strand
GTTGCTGCCGGCATTTTCGGCAGCAAGGCATTGGGCGGCCTGGGCAACGTCAGCTTGGGGGCACAACTGATCGGCACCGCGCTTGGCGTCGGTTGGGCCCTGCTGTCGGGATTCGTGGTCTACGGGCTGATCAAGTCCGTAACCGGCCTGCGGTTGTCGCAGGAAGAGGAATATGAGGGTGCCGACCTCTCCATTCACCGGATCGGCTCGACTCCCGATCGCGAGGTCAATTGGTGAATCCCGGTCCGGAGATTGCCAACCTTTGCGCGCCGGGTTGACCTTTTTAACCGCTACCAGCTTTTTTGCCTCATAATGTGTGGGTACCATGAGTCTATGACTCGGGTACAAGGTCTGCGGTGAATAGTCAGTTTCGCGTCTTCGAAGTGAAGTTTTTCGGTTTGTGATTGCGTGTCGGACTCCCCATCGCTTCGTGCGAATTTTTTTTGATGATGGAGTCCAATGATGGGCAACAAGCTTTACGTGGGGAACCTCCCCTATTCTTACCGCGACAGTGACATGGAACAGGCTTTTAGCCAGTACGGTACCGTGTCTAGCGCCAAAGTCATGATGGAACGTGACACCGGCCGCTCGAAGGGTTTCGGTTTCGTCGAGATGTCCAACGATGCCGAGGCGCAAGCTGCAATCGCTGGCATGAACGGCCAGCAAATTGGTGGCCGGGGACTCGTGGTCAATGAGGCCCGTCCGATGGAAGCACGCGCTCCTCGTAGCGGCGGCTTCGGCGGCGGTGGCGGTGGCGGCGGGTACGGCGGCGGCGGTGGTGGCGGCTACGGCGGTGGCGGCGGTGGCCGCAGCGGTGGTGGCGGCGGCTACGGTGGCGGCGGCGGTGGCGGTGGCGGTGGCCGTAGCAGCTACTAAGACTTTCCTGCTTGCAGGAAGCGAAAAGGGGCCTTCGGGCCCCTTTTTCATTGGCGGGTCAGGGTTTTCTCCGGGCCGGATCATGCACCGGGCGCTAGCCTAAAATCCAGGTGCCTGCGCCATAATGAATTGCGTGGTCGCAGTTTTTCTCACGCAGGATTGCGGTGCTAATGTCACTTTCGCATCGCTGACCGGTTGAATGCGTTTTTGAACTCCATCGCTCATGTCAACGTTTTTATAGGAGTCCAGCCATGGGCAATAAACTGTACGTCGGCAACCTGCCGTATTCGGTGGGCGACAGCGATTTGGAGCAGGCGTTCGGCCAGTTCGGGACTGTGACCAGCGCCAAAGTGATGATGGAACGCGAGACCGGCCGCTCAAAGGGTTTTGGTTTCGTCGAAATGGGCAGCGATGCAGAGGCGCAGGCTGCCATCAACGGCATGAACGGCCAACCGCTGGGTGGTCGTGGCGTGGTAGTCAATGAAGCCCGCCCGATGGAAGCCCGGCCCCCGCGCAGCGGCGGCTACGGTGGCGGTGGTGGCGGCGGCGGTGGTCCGACCGGCGGCCGGGACGGCGGGTTTCGCAGCCCCTACGGCTCGGGACCCAGGGGCGGCGGCCGGGACGGCGGTGGCCGCGGCGGCTCCTGAACCACGGTTTCCAGACGAAGGCTCCTGCGGGAGCCTTTTTTGTCGCCTTGCGGGGTCAGGCCCGTCACTGGCGCTGCTTGCGCGAACGGCCCGCCAGCAGACGGTCGAACAGCGGGTCCGGCAACAGGCGCAGCAGCTTTGCGACCACCCCCATCTGCCACGGAATCACCCGGTAACTGGCGCCGCTTTCGATGGCGCGAAAGGCGTGCCCGGCGAATTTCGGCGCCGTCATTAAAAATGGCATGCCGTAGCGATTGCCGCGCGTCAGCGGCGTGTCCACATAGCCCGGGCAGAGCGTCACCACCCGCACGCCGCTCGAACGCAGTTCGCCACGCAGGCTCTCGCAATAGTTGACGACAGCCGCCTTGCTGCCGCAGTAAGCGCCGTGGCCAGGCAGGCCGCGAATGGCGGCGACGCTGGCGACGCCCACCAGCCGGCCGCTGCCGCGACGGACCATCGGCACGATGAACGGGTGAAAGGTTGCCGCCATGCCGACAACGTTGGTTGCGAACGTTTGCGCCAACACGTCGACGTCTCCGCGTTCGCCGGTATCGACGCCGGCGCTGATGCCGGCATTGGCGATCACCACATCCGGCAGGCCCTGCGCGGCAATGCACGCCTGGCCCGCCGCGACTGCGCTGTCGATGTCCGTGACGTCGGCGCCGTACACCGCGTACCGGCGCGGGTCCAGCCCCGCTTCGGCAGCCCAGTGCTGGATTTCCCCGGTGCGCCTGGCCACCAGCGCCAGCCGCCAGCCGTCCTGGGCATAGCGCAAGGCCAACGCCTGGCCGATGCCGCTGGAAGCGCCGGTGATGAAGACGAGCTTGTCCATCGTTGTGATCGGCAGCGTGTCAGCGCTTTCTCACTGGGACCAGGATGCCGCGCACCCGACCGTTGAGTTCCATGACCCGCCCCACGTTGTCGAAGTCGAGGGTGTCGGCGGTGAACCGGTCGCCGCCGCGGATCAACGTCACCGGCTTGTGCGACTTCACCTTCTCGGTGTTCAGGAAGGCGTGCAAAAACTCCCCGCGAAACTCGAGCGCCGGTTCGCCGCGGCCGTCCGCCCCCTGGGTGGCCTCGCGCGTCACCACCGCATCTCCAACCAGTTGCACTTCGGACCCGTCGGCATTGCTCAGGGCCCGGATGGCGGTCGCGACGGTGAGCTCGCCCCGCGCGTTGTAGGAGCGGATCCGCGGCTTGTCGATCTCCAGCGTGTCGGTGTCCGGATAGTGGCGCGCCTCGCTACCGAACACCTCGCTCTTGAGCCGGCCGTTCGCGTCGAAGGTCTTTACTGAAAACACGCGCATGTAGTAGTCGGGGTCGTGGCGAGCTGGCCGCGCCGCCTCGGGCATGCTGAACACGGGTGTGTTGCGGGCCAGCCAATAGGTGCCGAGCGCCATCAGCCCCATCAGGATGATCGGCAGGTAGATCGACACCTGGTCCCAGGCGCCGCGAGCCAGCGCGCGGCCCTTGCGCGAAGCGGGCGTCGGCAGCACGGCGCTCAAGCGTACGACTCCAGCAACCCCGCGTAGCGGCCGCTGGCCACGAGCAGCAGGTCGCAGAACTTGCGCGCCGCTCCGTGGCCCCCGGACTCTACAGTGACGTAATGCGCAACGGCCTTCACCTCGACGTGGGCATTGGCCGGCGCGACCGCCAGCGCGCACCGCCGGAGCACCGGCAGGTCGGGCCAGTCGTCGCCCATCGCAGCAGCCTGCGCCCAGTCGAGGCCGAGCGCCGCCAGCGTCTTGGCCGCGGCCGGCGCCTTGTCCTCGGTGCCGTAGTGCACATGCTGCACGCCCAGAGCCGCCAGTCGGGCACGCAACGGGCCGGAATCGCGGCCGGTGATCACAGCTGGCGTGATGCCGGCGCGCTGCAGCAGCTTGAGGCCCAGTCCGTCCAGGATGTGGAAGCGTTTCAGGCTCTCGCCCTGCTCCGACAGGTACAGACCGCCGTCGGTCAGCACGCCGTCGACGTCGAAAAAAGCGACGCGCACACCCTGCGCCTGCAGCAGCAGTTCGGGCCGGAAGTTCAGCGCCGGCACTAGATCACCTTGGCGCGCATGAGGTCGTTGCTGTTGACCGCCCCGCACAAGCGCCCGTTGGCGTCGATCACGAGCACGCTGGTAATGCGATGCTTTTCCATCAGCTCCGCCGCTTCCACCGCCAACGCGTCGTCGCGGATGGTGCGCGGCTCGGGGAACATCACCTCGCGCGCCGTCACCGCCCGCAGGTCGACTCCTTTCTCCACCAGCCGGCGCAGGTCGCCGTCGGTGAAGATGCCGAGGATGCGGTTGTCGTCGTCGACGATCGCGGAGGCCCCAAGGCCCTTGGCGCTCATCTCCCGCATCAGCACCGGGAAGGGCGTCGCCGGACCGACTCGCGGGACCCCGGCACCAGTGCGCATGACATCGCCCAAATGCGTGAGCAGTTTGCGCCCAAGGGCACCGCCGGGATGCGAGCGGGCGAAGTCCTCGGTGCGGAAGCCCCGCGCGTCGAGTAACGCCACGGCCAGTGCGTCGCCCAGCGCCAGTTGCGCCGTCGTGCTCGCCGTCGGCGCCAGATTGAGCGGGCAAGCTTCC
>JACMQP010000189.1 GCA_014376915.1 Ramlibacter sp. | reverse complement strand
TCGTCGGCCTGGGCTGGTGGGGCCGCAATATCGTGGGCCAGCTGAAAGGCAATTCCGTCCTGCGGCCCGTGCTGCTGGTCGATGTGAACGCGCAGGCCGGCGGCGAATTCGCGCGCAGCGAGGGGATCGCTTTCGAAACCGATTTCGCACGCGCGCTGGCCACTCCCCAGGTGCAGGGGGTCGTGCTTTGCACGCCGCATTCGCAGCACTGCGAGCAGGTCGTCGCCGCGGCTGCCGCAGGCAAGCACGTCTTTTGCGAAAAACCCCTGTCGATGTCACGCAAGGAAGTGCTGCGCGCCGTGGCCGCCGTGCGCAAGCACGGCGTCGTTCTCGCGGTGGGGCATGAGCGGCGTTTCGAGCCGCCGGTCCTGGAGGCGATGCGCCTGCTGCGTTCAGGCGTGCTGGGAACGGCGTTGCAGGTGGAAGCCAATTTCAGCCAGGACAAGTTCCTGTCCTTGCCCGCTGACAACTGGCGGCTCTCGGGGCAGGAAGCGCCCGCCGGGCCGATGACCGCCACCGGGATCCATCTGCTTGACCTGTCGGTCGGCGTGTTCGGCGCGGCCAGCCAGGTGTTCGCCAGCGTCAAGCAGCTGGGCAGTTCATTGGTGAACGGCGACACGCTGGCGGCGCTGGTCACGTTCAAGAGCGGCGGCCACGCCCTGATCAGCGCGATCCTGGCGACGCCTTTCGTCGGTCGCTTCGCGATCTACGGAAGCAAGGGCTGGGTCGAAGTGCGCGACCGCGTCCATCCCGAGGCGTCGCAAGGCTGGATCGTGAATACCTGCATTCGCGGAGAGAACGACGGCCAGCCAATCAGCACCGAATTTCCGGCAGCTTCCGGCGTCGTCGCCAATCTGGAGGCCTTCGCAACCGCCGCGCAGGGCGGGGCTGCGTATCCGGTCCCGCAGGAAGAGATGATCGCCAACATCTCGGCCCTGGAAGCCATCTTCAAGTCCGCCCGCAGTGGCGGCATCGAAACCGTCGAAAGCTAAAAGCAATGAAACTCGGAATGTTCATGATGCCTGTCGGCGAAAACGTGACCTCGTCGATGAGGCTTCTGGTCAGCGTGGTCGAGCAGTTGCTCGCCTTTTGCGAGGAAACCGGCGATTTCAACACGCTGCTGTACGCCTGCATGGACTGGCAGCACAAGGCGTTGGGCCAGCGCTCCATGCAACCGCTGGCCGAACAGGTCATGCCGCGCCTCAACCAGGCCATCGCCGCAAATGCGCCGATGCGGCGCGCAGCGTGACGCCGGCCATGCAGATGCGATACACGATCGAAGGACCGGCCGGACTGCCGGTGCTGGTTTTGGCCAACTCCCTGGCGGCAACGCCGGCGATGTGGGAGGCGCAATGCGCTGACTGGGGCAAGCGTTGGCGGCTGGTGCGTTTCGACTATGCCGGCCATGGCGACCCCGCTTTCGCGGGCGCTGCGCCGGCAACGGTGGACGGCATCGGACGCGACCTGCTCGGCCTGCTCGACGCCGCGGACATCCGTCGGTTTTCGTTTGTCGGAGTGTCGCTCGGCGGCATGCTGGGCCTGCACTTGGCCGCCGCGGCGCCCGACCGGGTCGAACGGCTGGTTGCGGCCAACTGTCGCTACCACCAGACAGCTGCGCTGGAACAGCAATGGAACGACAGGATCGCGGCGGTGCGAGCCGGCGGTATGGAAGCGATCGCCGCGACGACCGTGGAGCGCTGGCTCACCGAAGGCTTTCGGTCCAGCCACCCGGGTCAGGCGGACCGGATCGGCGCAATGATCCGCAGCACGTCACGCGACGGCTACGCGGCGGCCGCGCAGGCTGTCCGCGACTGCGACGCGCGGCCCTGGCTCGATCGCATCCGCTGCCCGGTGCTGTTGATCAGCGGCGCCCAG
>JACMQP010000188.1 GCA_014376915.1 Ramlibacter sp. | reverse complement strand
GTCGCGCGAAACGACGATCAACTGGCCGTCGCGCGAGCCGTCGTCATAGGTGGCAAGTTTCATTGGAGAAGAGAGCAAAGCGATGGCAGCATTGTCCAATGCGCCGCGCCATCATCTTCATTCCCGTCCACGCCCAACGCTGGGTGATCGCGCTGGGCCTGAGCGCACTGGTGCACGGCGCGCTGTTGATGGGGCAACGGCCGAGTGCGCAGCCGGCCGTGACAGCCGCGGCCGTCTTGCAAACGAGGATCATTGCAGTCGCATTACCCGCCGTCGAAGCGCCTGTCGAAACGCCGGTCGAAGCCGCTGCGCCGCTGCCGCGTCGGGCTTCCATCAAGCCAAGATCGGCCGATGTTCAACCCGCCGCAGCCCCTTCATCCATCAACGTCCCTGCCGCCGCCGAGCTCCATTACCTGCTCCGCCAAGGCGGCCAGGAAGGCTCGGCCCGGCTGAGCTGGCAGCCGCAAGAAGGCGGTGGCTATCAACTCAGCCTGGAACGCGAACTGGCCGGCCGCGCGCTGCCCACCTGGCGCAGCGAGGGCGAGACCGGCGCGCAAGGTCTGGCCCCCAGCCGCTATGCGCAGCAGCGAAACGGCCGCGACGCCCGCGCCACCAACTTCCGCCGCGACGAAGGTCTGATCAGCTTTTCAGCCAGCGCCGAGCAATTCGTCCTGACGCCCGGTGTGCAAGACCGGCTGAGTGGGTGGCTGCAACTGGCCGGGGTGATCGCTGCCGCACCCGCGCGCTACCCGCCCGGCAGCACATTGCGCCTGCACGTCGTCGGCCTGCGCGGCGAGGCACGCGAATGGGTGTTCGAGGTGCTGGGGCTCGAAGCCGTCACCCTGTCCGATGGGCTGAGCCTGTCGCCACCCGTCCTGCACCTGCGCCGCGCGCCGCTGGGCGCCTATGACGGCGGCATCGAGCTGTGGCTGGCCCCAGAACGCGGCTATTTGCCGGTGCGGGTGCTCGTCGGCCAGCTTGACGAACGAGGCTGGGAATTGCTGCTGCTGTCGGCCGAGCCGGGTCATTGAATGTGAACTTGTGACGCCTGAACCACATCACTTCGCGAGCGGATGCCCCGAACTGCGGGGTGATCTGCCACTATTTGTGCACGGGCAGGCGCAGGCGGACCTTGAACCCCGCGCCGCTGGCCGCAGTTGAAACGGACAGGAGCAGTTCTCTCATGCACATGCTTTACAACTCCCCCAGTTTCATCGTCGTGCAATTCGAAGTCCAAGTGCCAGCCGCCGCCCCCGGCGAATTGCTCAAGGCCAACCCCGAGTTGCAACTCAACCGTGGCGGCTTCGAGATCGTCGACAAATTCGCCCGCCGCGAAATTTTCATCGAAGGCGCGCTGGCGCAACAGTTCCAGGACGGCGTCGAAGCGCTGATCGGTGGCGGCGATCCGTCGGAAGAAGACTTGGACGATTTCATCGAGTCGTTCGCCCAAATGGGCCATCAGCCCGTCGTGATGCATTAATTGAATCGGCTCTTGTCCTGCGCGCCCGCCTGCGACAAGATCAGGCGGCGCTGCAGGAGTTGCCCATGGTCAAACGTCTGAACGACGTGAGTGTTTTGCCCTCGCCCGGGCTGCGGGACGCGGCGGTGCTCGACCGCATGTGCTCGCAGTTCGTTCTGACCCTCACCGTGCGCCACGCCGGGCGCTTCAACCTGCGGCGCGATTTCAACGGCCTCTTGTCCTTCACCGGCCGCCATCTGGTCTGGCCGGTGCGCGTGCTGACCCGGCTGCGCGGCTATCTGAACCAACGCTGCACCGGCAACGAACTGTGGACCGGCCACGAGCAACTGAGCGACGAGGCCTTTCTGGCCCGCCACGGTGTCTGGAACGGCCCGTTCGCCGAAGGCACCTTGTTCTTCTTTCTCGACGAATACACGAAGGACGCGCCCAAGGACATGCTGGCGCTGCTGGCCACCACCAGCGAATGGTTGGACCGGCAGCTGAAGCGCGAATCCACACTCGTCGAAAAGAACATCGCCGCCCTCGGCGCGCTGTTGCAGCTCAACCCGGCCGAGCGCGCCATCCTGCTGTACGGCACCCTGGCCCGCTACCAGCGCGAGTTGCGCGGCGCGCTGGTGGAGTTCAAGGTCAACACCGCGCAGGAAGCATTTGCGGCGATTGCGGCCGTGGCCGGCGTCAATCCGCAGGAGATCGCCGAAGCGCTGCGCGCCGGTTCGCGGCTGGAGCGCATCGGCATGGTCGAGAACCTGATCTCCGAGCACAACATCACCGACCTGGCCGACCTGATGAAGGTCAGCGATCAGTTGCCGCCGGTGTTGATGCGCGAGTACCAGGGCCCGCATGATTTGATGGCGGTGTTCACCCGCCCGGCCACCAAAAGCCCGCTGGTCGAGGCCGATTTCCATTTCGTGGCCGACGATCTGGGCGTGCTTGGCGGGCTGCTGCGCCACGCGGTGCAGCGCCACGCGGCCGGCGTGAACGTGCTGCTCTACGGCCCGCCGGGCACCGGCAAGACAGAATTGGCCAAGGTTGCGGCGCAGGCCGCCGGGCTTGATCTTTACGAGGTGGAATACGCCGACCGCGACGGCAATTCACTCAGCGGCCGCGACCGTTACCGCTCCTTGCAGATCAGCCAGCAATTTCTGAAGGCGAGCGAGAACGTCGCACTGCTGTTCGACGAGGTGGAGGATGTGTTCCCGCCGCTGTCCAGCGACACCGTCAGCCTGATCGCGCGCATGGATTCCGCGTTGGAAGCGCCCACGTCGGCGTCGGTCAACGGCAAGGCCTGGGCCAACCAGATCCTGGAAACCAACCCGGTGCCGGTGATCTGGATCACCAACCGCATCGAGCAGATCGACCCGGCGTTTCGCCGCCGCTTTCAATACCACCTCGAACTCAAATCCCCGCCGCCCGGCGCACGGGCGGGCT
>JACMQP010000023.1 GCA_014376915.1 Ramlibacter sp. | reverse complement strand
TTGATCTCGTAGCCTGCATCACCCTTGGCTGCGAACGCACCGCGGCCGTGGAAGAACGTCACCTTGTTCTTCTTGAACAGGAACAGGATGCCGTCGTTGTTCTGTTTGACGACCTGGTCCTTGCGGGCCAGCATCTTGCCCACGTCGATGTCCAGGCCCTGGATCTGGATGCCGTGATCGGCGAAGTGATGGCCGGCCTGGTCGAAGTTTTCCGACGACTGCAGGAGTGCCTTGGAAGGGATGCAGCCGACGTTGGTGCAGGTCCCTCCCAGCGCGGGGCCGCCCGTGCTGTTCTTCCATTCGTCGATGCAGGCCACGGTGAAACCGAGCTGGGCGGCGCGGATCGCGGCGATATAGCCGCCGGGGCCGGCGCCGATGACGACCACGTCGAATTGTTGGCTCATGGTGATCTAGATATCAAAGAGAAGTCGGGCCGGGTCTTCCAGCGCTTCCTTCATTGCCACCAGGCCGAGGACGGCTTCGCGGCCGTCGATGATCCGGTGGTCGTAGCTCAAGGCGAGGTAGTTCATCGGGCGCACCACGATCTGGCCGTTTTCGACCACCGCCCGATCCTTGGTCGCGTGCACGCCCAAAATGGCCGACTGCGGCGGGTTGATGATGGGAGTGGACAGCATCGAGCCGAACACGCCGCCGTTGGAAATCGAGAAGGTGCCGCCGGTCATCTCCTCGATGCCCAGCTTGCCGTCTCGCGCCTTGGCACCGTATTCGGCGATCTTCTTCTCGATGTCGGCAAAGCTCATCTGGTCGGCGTTGCGCAGGATCGGCACCACCAGGCCGCGCGGCGAGCCGACGGCGATGCCGATGTCGAAGTAGCCGTGGTAGACGATGTCGTTGCCGTCGACCGAGGCGTTGATGACCGGGTACTTCTTGAGCGCGTGGACCGCAGCCTTCACGAAGAAACTCATGAAGCCGATCTTGACACCGTGCTCCTTCTCGAACTTCTCCTGGAAGCGCTTGCGCATCTCCATCACCGGCGCCATATTCACTTCGTTGAACGTAGTGAGGATGGCGTTGCTCTGCTGCGACTGGAGCAGGCGCTCCGCGACGCGGGCCCGCAGGCGGCTCATCGGAACGCGCTGTTCCGGGCGCTCGCCCAGGTTGGGCGCGCCGACCGGCGCGTTCACGGCCTGCAGCGCAGCGCGCGGCGCCGCAACGGGTGCCGCGACAGGCGCGACCGGGGACTTGGCGCCAGCAGCGACGGCGCCGAGGACGTCGCCCTTGGTCACGCGCCCATCCTTGCCGGTGCCCGGCACCGAACCCGCGGCCAGGCTGTTGTCGGCCATCAACTTGGCGGCGGCCGGCATCGCGATGCCCGCCATTGTGCCGCCCGTGGCAGCAGCGGCGGTCGCAGGGCCAGCGGCCGCAGGCGCCGGGATAGCAGGCGCCGGGGCGGCGGGGGCCGGGGCAGCCACGGCGCCCTTGCCTTCGGTGTCGATTCTGGCGATGACCTGCTCCGCAGCCACGATGGCGCCGTCGGCCTGCACGATCTCGGCGAGCACGCCAGCCGCCGGCGCGGGCACTTCCAGCACCACCTTGTCGGTCTCGATCTCGATCAGGATTTCGTCGATCGCAACCGCATCACCCGGCTTCTTCTTCCACTGCAGCAGGGTTGCTTCCGCGACCGATTCGGACAACTGGGGAACTTTCACTTCAACGATAGCCATGTCAAATTCTTTCGGTATTCTTGTTCGGTTACTTCGTCAGGACAAAGCCCTTGAGCTTGCCGTAAGCGCCGTCGACCAGGGCTTTTTGCTGCTCCTGGTGCAGGTGCGAGTAGCCCACCGCCGGCGATGCAGACGCGGCGCGGCCGGAGTAACCCAGCTTCTGGCCGTCCACCATGTTCTCGTGGATGTAGTGCTGCACGAAGAACCAGGCACCCTGGTTCTGCGGTTCGTCCTGGCACCACACGATCTCGGTGGCGTTCGGATACTTGCGCAGCTCCGCCGCGAACACCTTGTGTGGAAACGGATAGAGCTGCTCGACCCGCAGGATGACGACATCGTCAGCGCCCTTCTCTTCACGCTTCTTGGCCAGGTCGTAATAGACCTTGCCCGAGCAGACGATCACCCGCTTGACCTTGTCGCCCTTGAGCTCCTTGTTCTCCGGAATGACGGTCTGGAAGCTGCCCCTGGTGAACTCGGAAACCGGCGAGGTGGCGTCCTTGTTTCGCAGCAGCGATTTGGGCGTCATGATGACCAGGGGCTTGCGCAACTGGCGCACCATCTGGCGGCGCAGCAGGTGGAAGATCTGGCTGGCCGTGGTCGGCTGCACCACCTGCATGTTCAGGTCGGCCGACAGCTGCATGAAGCGCTCCAGCCGCGCCGAGCTGTGCTCCGGGCCCTGGCCTTCATACCCGTGCGGCAGCATCAGCGTGATGCCGTTGACGCGGCCCCACTTCACCTCGCCCGAGGCGATGAACTGGTCGATCAGCACCTGGGCGCCGTTGACGAAGTCGCCGAACTGCGCTTCCCAGATCACCAGCGTGTTCGGGTCGTTGGATGCATAGCCGTACTCAAAGCCGAGCACGGCTTCCTCCGACAGGATCGAGTCGATCACCACGAACGGCGCCTGGTTCTCGGCGACGTTCTGCAGCGGCACGTAGGTGCCCACATCCCAGCGCTCACGGTTCTGGTCGTGCAGCACCGAGTGCCGGTGGGTGAAGGTGCCGCGCCCGACGTCTTCACCTGACAGGCGCACCGGGTAGCCGCTGGCCACCAGCGACGCGAACGCCATGTGCTCGCCCATGCCCCAGTCGACGTTCGATTCGCCGCGGCCCATGGCAGCGCGGTCGTCCAGCACCTTCTTGACCAGCGGATGCGGCGTGAAGTTCGCCGGCACGGTGGTGATCTTGTCGGCCAGCCGCTTCCACTCGGCCATCGGGATCGCAGTGTCGCCGGCGTCCGTCCACTTCTTGCCCAGGTACGGGCTCCAGTCGACCGCGTACTTGCTCTTGAAGTTGGTCAACACGGGATCGATGGTGTGCTTGCCGGCGTCCATCGCGGCGCGGTAGGCCTTGACCATGTCGTCGCCCATCGTCTCGCCCAGGCCCTGCGCCGCCAGCTTGTCGGCATACAGCTTGCGCGTGCCGGGGTGGGCGGCGATCTTCTTGTACATGAGCGGCTGGGTCAGCGAGGGTGTGTCCTGCTCGTTGTGGCCCAGCTTGCGGAAGCAGACGATGTCCAGCACCACGTCCTTGGCGAACTCCATCCGGTAGTCCAGCACCATCTGCGTGGCAAGCACCACCGCTTCCGGATCGTCGCCGTTCACGTGCAGCACCGGCGCCTCGATCATCTTGACCACGTCGGTGCAGTACAGCGTCGAGCGGCTGTCGCGCGGGTCGCTGGTGGTGAAACCGATCTGGTTGTTGATGACGATGTGCACCGTGCCGCCGGTGAAATAGCCGCGGGTTTCGGCCAGCGCCAGCGTTTCCATCACCACGCCCTGGCCGGCAAAGGCGGCGTCGCCGTGCACCAGCACCGGCAGCACCTGCTTGCCCTGCGGGTCGGCGCGGCGGTCCATCCGGGCCCGCACCGAGCCCTCGACAACCGGGTTGACGATCTCGAGGTGAGAGGGATTGAAGGCCAGGCTCAGGTGCACCGGGCCACCACGGGTGGTGACGTCGGAGCTGAAGCCCTGGTGGTACTTGACGTCGCCGGACGGCAGGTCTTCCTTGGCCGTGTGGTCGAACTCGGCGAACAGGTCGGCGGGCATCTTGCCCAACGAGTTCACCAGCACGTTGAGGCGACCGCGGTGGGCCATGCCGATCACGATCTCCTGCACCCCCTTGACGCCCGCTTCCTGTATCAGTTCGTCCATCGAGGCGATGAAGCTCTCGCCGCCTTCCAGCGAAAAACGTTTCTGGCCGACGTACTTGGTGTGCAGGAACCGCTCAAGGCCTTCGGCTGCAGTGACCCGGTCGAGAATGTGCTTCTTGCGGTCGGCCGAGAAGTTCGGCTTGCTGCGGATGCTTTCGAGGCGTTGCTGCCACCAGCGCTTCTTGGCCTGGTCGGAGATGTACATGTACTCGGCGCCGATGGTGCCGCAGTAAGTTTCGCGCAGCGCGTTGATCAGTTCGCGCAGGGTCATCGACTCCTTGCCGAAGAACGTGTTGCTGGTGTTGAACACCGTTTCCTGGTCAGCATCGGTAAAGCCGTAAAACGCCGGGTCGAGCTCGGGAATCTTTTCGCGCTCGGTGCGCTTGAGCGGGTCGAGGTCAGCCCAGCGCGCGCCGACGTTGCGGTAGGCCGCGATCAGCTGCTGGACGGCTGTCCGCTTGCGGCCGAGCTCGGAATCGGCGCCGCTGGCCACCACCACCTTGGTGCCGCCCTGCTTGGCGCGTTCGGCGAACGCGTTGATGACCGGCATGTGCGGAACATCCTTGGCATTAGTGCCGTCGACGGCGGGAACGTGCTGGAGGGCATCGAAATACTCGCGCCAGGTGTCGGTCACGCTGCCGGGGTTGGCGAGGTAGTTTTCGTACATCTCCTCCACGTAGGGCGCATTGCCGCCGAAGAGGTAGGAATTGCCTTGATAGGCCGTATAGACGGAACTGGGCTCGCTCATTGCGCTGAACTTTCCGCCTCCCTGCGGGAGACTTTGGCTGGTTCGAGAAACCTTCCGCGACACGGCTGGACCGGTTGGCGGATGCGACTGTGGCTGGAAGGCGCCGGGTGTTGCAGGCGTCGATTGTGCCACCGTTCCCAGTGCGCCCGCGGCGGTCGCGGATAATGACGGGTTTCGTCCAGCAGTATCGATTTCCAATGACACCCACCACCATCACCACGGCCGATCCAATTGCCAAGCGGCTGCAAACCGTGCAGCACCTCATCACCAGCGGCAAGCTGTCGGAGGCCGCCGAACGGCTCAATGCCGTGGTCAAGTCGGCGCCCCGGGATCCGCGTGTCTATCTGCTGGGCATGCGGCTCGGCGAGGCGGCCGGCAATCCGCAGCGCGCCGAGGAAGCGGCTCGCCGGGCGGTCGAACTGGAGCCGACCTGGCCGGTGTCGGTCACCGAATACGCTGCGTTGCTATCGAGGCTGGGCCGTTTTGACGAGGCCATGACGCACGGCCGGCGCGCAGTATCGCTGGATCCGCGTAACCCGCAGGTGCTCGCGCGGATGGCCGATGTCTCGCACGACGCGCAGGACCTCGAACAGGCACTGGTCTGGCTGCAGCAGCTCTCGGCGCTGGTTCCGAAGAACAACAGCGTCAAGCTGTTGATCGCGACTGACCTGCGGCGGGTGGGACGGCACGACGACGCCATCCAGCGCTATGAGGAGCTGCTGACGGTCGCGCCGGAAAACAACGAAGCGCTGCTGGGACGGGCCCAGGCATTCCACGCCAAGGGCGACGAAGCCGCGGCGTTGAAGGATTGCGCGGTCCTGCTGGAACGCGAACCCGGCAACCAGGAATACCGGTTCCTGCAAGCGCTGGCCGCAGGCCAGACGCCCCCGTCGCAACCGGATGCGGTGGTCAAGAAACTATTCGATCCGGTTGCGCACATGTTCGACGAACACCTGGTCCGCGGCCTGAAATACCATCTGCCCAAGCAGGTCGCCGGCATCATCAAGGACAGCTATCCGGGCCTCAAGCTGAACGTCCTGGACCTGGGCTGCGGCACCGGCCTGCTTGGCGCTTGTCTGGGCCGCATCGACGGCTTCCTGATCGGCGTGGACCTGTCCGAGCAGATGACGGCACAGGCCATGCGGCACCAGGTTTATGACCGGTTCCACCACGTCAACGTGCTCGACGCGCTGCAGGAAACGCCGGCGTCGCTGTATGACGTGATCGCCGCGCTGGACCTGTTCATCTATGTCGGCGACATGACCACGGCCATCCCCGACGCGCACCGGATCCTGGTGCCGGGGGGCCGGTTCATCTTCTCCTGCGAGACCGCCGCCGAAGACGAAGCGGATCTGGTGCTGCGGCCCGCCGGCCGCTACGCGCACAAGCGCAGCCATATCGAAGCGTTGTGCCGTGCAGCCGGGTTCGCCGACGTCGCGATCGAGGACTCAGAGCTGCGCCTGGAGCAGGACCTGCCGGTCGCCGGCTTTCTGGTCATCGCGAAGAAGCCCGCCTGATCCGGTCCGGGGAAACCCGCGGCCGCGCCTGGCGGGCTACAGTCCAGCCCACCATGCGATCCACCAAGCCTTTCCGCGCCTTCCTGCTGGCGCTTTGCCTGCTCGTGGTCGCCCCACTTACGGCACTGGCCGCCGACCCGCCGCCGCCCGTCATGAAGCTTGGCGACGCAGTGCGGCCCCTTGCCTACACGCTCGATCTCAGCGTGCTGCCGGACGCCCCCAGCTTCGAGGGCAAGGTCGAGACCGACGTCGAACTGCAGCGGCCGCTCGACTTCTTCTGGATCAACGGCCGGCAGCTGGAGATCAAGCACGCGACCCTGCTGGTGGATGGCAAGCTGCTGCCGGTGACCACGGTTGCGGCCGGCGAGGACTTCATCGGCGTGCGGCTGCCGCAGCAGGTTTCCGCCGGCCG
>JACMQP010000187.1 GCA_014376915.1 Ramlibacter sp. | reverse complement strand
GGATCTCGGCGACACGTATTACACCCACTGGCTCGGCGCACTGGAGGACATCGTCGGCGGCATGGGCGTGGCGTCGGCCGGCGAGCTGCAGCGGTACCGGCACGCATGGGAGCACGCAGCAGAGAGAACGCCGCACGGGCATTCCATCGAGCTGCAGGCCGGGGACCTGGAACTGTCATCCCGGGCCTGACGACTTCGCTGGTCAGTCATCGGCCCGGAGGCTGCCTCAAATCCAGCGTGAACGGAAACTCCCTGCTCCCCGGCACATGGATCGTCGCCGGCGGCACCTGCAGCCGTCCCGGCGTATGCCCCATCCGGAAGAACCTCGCCATCCTTCGGCTCTCCGCCTCATACGCATTCACCGGAAAGGTGTCGTAGTTGCGCCCACCCGGATGCGTCACGTGGTACTGGCACCCACCCAGCGACCGGTTCATCCAGGTGTCGACGATGTCGAAGGTCAGCGGCGCATGGACGCCGATGGTCGGGTGCAAGGCCGACGGCGGGTTCCACGCCTTGTAGCGGACGCCCGAGACGTATTCGCCGGTGACGCCGGTCGCTTGCATCGGCATGGCCTTGCCGTTGACTGTGACGACGTAGCGGCTCGGGTTCATTCCGGTCACCCGCGCCTCGATGCGCTCCAGCGACGAATCGACATAGCGCACCGTGCCGCCGGTCGCGCCTTCCTCGCCCATCACGTGCCAGGGCTCCAGCGCGTTGCGCAGCGTCAACTCGATGCCCATGGTCCGCACCGCTCCCACCAGCGGGAAGCGGAACTCGAAGTGCGGCGCGAACCACGCGTCGTCGAACGCATAGCCCTCCTGCCGCATTTCCTCCAGCACGTCGTGGAAGTCCATCTGCACGAAGGTCGGCAGCAGGAAGCGGTCGTGCAGCTCGGTGCCCCAGCGCGTGGCCGGGGCGCGGTACGGCTCGCGCCAGAAGCGCGCCACCATCGCCCGCAGCAGCAGCTGCTGCGCGATGCTCATGCGCGAATGCGGCGGCATCTCGAAGGCGCGCAGCTCCAGCAGGCCCAGCCGGCCGGTGGCCGAATCGGGCGAGTACATCTTGTCGATGCAGAACTCGCTGCGGTGGGTGTTGCCGGTCACGTCGATCAGGATGTTGCGCAGCGTGCGGTCCACCAGCCACGGCGGCATCGCCTGGCCGTGCTTGCGGCGGTTGCTCTCGATCTCCTTGATCGCGATTTCCAGCTCGTACAGCTGGTCGTTGCGCGCTTCGTCCACCCGTGGCGCCTGGCTGGTCGGGCCGATGAACATGCCGGAGAACAGGTAACTGAGCGACGGATGGTTGTGCCAGTACAGCAGCAGGCTGGCCAGCACTTCGGGCTTGCGCAGGAAAGGCGAGTCGTCCGGCGTCGCCCCGCCCATCACGAAGTGGTTGCCGCCGCCGGTGCCCGTGTGGCGGCCGTCGGTCATGAACTTCTCGGCCGACAGGCGCGTCTCGAAAGCGGCGTTGTACAGGAACTCGGTGTGCTCCACCAGCTGCCGCCAGTTGTGCGCGGGGTGAATGTTGACTTCGATGACACCCGGGTCCGGCGTCACCTGCAGCAGCTTCAAGCGCGGGTCGCGGGGCGGCGGATAGCCTTCCAGCACGATCTTCACGCCCAGCTCCTGCGCCGTCGCTTCGACGGCTGCGAGCAGGTCGAGGTAGTCCTCCAG
>JACMQP010000186.1 GCA_014376915.1 Ramlibacter sp. | reverse complement strand
GGCACGCGCCATCACCTCGATCTCGCGCGCCAGTGCCTTGCCGAGCTCGGCGGGGCCGCCGCCGATCGGTTCCACCGCTGCGCCCTGCAGACTCTTCGCCACATCCGGCAGCTTCACCACTTCGGCCAGCTCACGGCTGACGCGGTCGATGGCGATAGCTGGCGTACCGGGGGCGGCAAGCACGGTCAGGATTGTGGCGAAGTCGAAACCCGGCACCACTTCGGCGATCAGTGGTACGTCCGGAGTCAGCGCCGAACGGGTAGCCGCATTCGAAGCCAGCACCTTCAGTTGGCCGTTCTGGACGAAGCCGGCGATCGACGGCATGGCGGCAATCGAGAAGTCGACCTGACCACTGACCAGAGCCGGCGTCGACTGCCCCGAGCCGCGGTACGGCACGTGCCGGATGTCGAGGTTGAGAGCGGCCTTCAAAGCTTCCATCGTGAGGTGATGATTGCTGCCGATGCCAGAGGATCCATAGGTGTATTCGCCAGGCTTCTTGCGCACCGTCGTCACGAACTCCTGGAGCGTATTGACCCCGGTCTTTGGATGGGCCACCAAGTACAGCGACGAGCGGCCGACCAGGGCGACCGGCAGCAAGTCCCTCCCCAGCTTGTAGTTGGTCGCCTTGTTGACGTGCGGGCTGATTGACAGGAGGGCACCGTCGGACAGGATGAATGCGTGGCCATCGGCGGGCGTGCTCTGCAACAGTCCGTTGTAGGCGGACGCGCCGGCGGCACCAGGCCGATTGTCCACGACTACCGGCTGGCCTAGCCGCTCGCCCAGGCGGACCGTCAGCATTCGGGCAACGACATCCGGCTGGCCGCCGGCCGCGTACGGCACGATGAACTTGACCGGCTTGCTGGGGTATGGCGCTTGCGCCCACGCAAAGCCAGGTAGAAGGCCGGCGGCGTAAGTCGCCACCGCAGTAGTGTTGAAGCTTCGACGATTCATGTGTGTCTCCTCTATCGGTTGATTAAAACTAAGACGCAGGCGCGCCGTACAGGACTACCAGCGTGATGGCGACGACGGACCAGAGGGTCGGCACGCTGACCCCCTGACCGTCCGCCCAGTGCATCAGCACGATGATGATCCCGATGGGCATCCAAGCGGCGACGGACAGCAAAGACCCTGGCGCGCTACTCATGCCCTTAGCCGCTGCGGCAACTGTCAACATGCAGGCGCCATAGATCGCCATTGCGACGAAAGCGAGCATGACTCCCCACAAAATATCGAGAGACAAAGCGAGGTTCAAGCTCATGGATTCGGGTTCTTTGGGCATACGTTCAACGCAGCATCGCCCCGCCGTCGACCGCGAAGCACTGGCCAGTGATCCAATTGCATTTGTCAGACGCAAGATAGGACACCAGTCCGCAGATATCCTCGGGCTCTCCCACTCGTTTTAGCGGAATCTCGGCGGCACGTGCCTGCAGAAGATTGGCGTAGTCCTCGCTTGACATCCCTGCCGCCAGGTAGATGTCACTGCGCACCAGGCCGGGGGCAATGCAGTTCACTCGCGCGCCGTGCTCAGCCGCCTCGATGGCTAGCGAGCGGCTGAAGGCTTCCACTGCCCCCTTGGTGGCTGTATAGGCTGTCGAGCCGGCGCGCGGGCGCTGCGCCAAGGTGCTGCTGAAGGTGAGCAGGCTACCCTTGGTGGCGTATAGGAGCGGCAGGAAGGCCTGCGCCACGTACAGAGTGCCCAGGAAGTTGATGCGCACCATCCCCTCCACTTGGGCCATGTCGGCCTCTACGAACTTGCTGCGCTGCAAGGCGATACCAGCGCAATGTACAAGTACATCCAGGCGGCCGTGGCGTTCGGCCACCGCCTGCTTCAAGCGCTGCACGTCCGTCGCGTCGGCAACGTCGCAGCGCACCGCGCCCATGCCACGTGCTTCCATCGCGTCCAGCTTGTCCTGGCGCCGGCCGCAAACGACGACCTCGAAGCCGTCGCGCTGCAGGCCCAGGGCGATCTCCTCGCCGAGGCCAGCGCTACCGCCGGTCACCAAAGCTACTTTCTTCTGAACCATCTTTGTTCCCTGCTGCGCGTGGCTCACGCCGCAAGCGGCTGGCCGGGGGCCAGCAACGCCGCCGTGCGGACGGCCGACAGCATGCTAGCGTGCTGCGCCACGCCGCGGCCAGCGATGTCGTAGGCCGTGCCGTGCGGTACGTTCAGCATTACGAAAGGCAAGCCTATGTACACGGTGCAGGCGCCTTCGAACCCAACGGTCTTGACTGCGATCTGACCCTGGTCGTGGAACATGGTCACCACCACATCCCACTGGCCCTGCATGCACTGGCGAAACACTGCGTCGGGCACTAGCGGCCCCTGTGCGGCGATCCCGCGGGCACGCGCCTTCTCCACAGCCGGGCCTACGCGCTCATGGTCCTGTGGGAACATGGCGTGCGGGTTAATGCCGGCCACGGCGATTCGCGGCGTCTCGAAACCCCAAGCGCGCAAGCTCGCGTTGGCCATCTCTATCACCTGGAAGATGCGCTCTGGCGTTGCCATGGCGATGGCGTCATTCAAAGGCACATGTTCCGTAAGCGGTACGACCCGCAGCTTACCGCTCATGCGCAACATAAAGGTGCCGGTCGGCTGCAGCTCATCAATATCCTTGATCTTGCCGGTGGCCTTGAGCGAAGCGGTTTCTACCGGCCCCATCACCAACCCCTGCAGGCGGCCGGTGCGGCCCAGTTCCTCGCCACGTGCCATCCACTGCAGCACCGCGTTCCCGGAGTCCGCCGAAGCCTTGCCGATTTCACAGCGCTCCACATCAAAGCCGCCCGAGTCGACCACTCCAATCACGCCGGCGGGTAGCTGCTGGGAAGGATCGGAGACGGGCTCAAAACGCAGGTTCAGGCCGCAGACGACGGCGGCGCGCCGTACTACGCCGAGGTCGCCGATAAGGACGGTCTGGCACACGCCAGCTAGTTCGGGGGCGGCCGCGGTCCGCACGCAGACCTCCGGGCCTACGCCGGCGGGATCGCCGATCATCATTCCGATCACGGGTAGCTGGCTCATGGCTGGCGCTTCTTTGCGAGACCGTTCACGACGCGAAGAAATTCATCACCAATGACAGGAACTGGTCTTTACGCTCAATCTGGGTCCAGTGGCCGCACTCCCCGAACACGTGGAGATCGGAGTGCTTCAGCAGCGAATGCAGCTTCAGACTGTTAGACAGAGGCACGACCTGGTCGTCTCGGCCATGGACCACCAGAGCGCGTTGGGTTATCTTGCGGATGTCGGCTTCGGGCGTCGCTAAGGCCTTCGCGTGACGCTGGCGAGGTGCCGCGAACATCTGCGAGTAGGTCTCATGAAAGCCGGTGCGGATGCTGGCTTCGTAACGCGATTTTACCAGGTCATCAGTGATGATGCTTGTGTCGTAGGCGAAGGTCATGGCGATCTTGCGCATGTTTTCCACCGAAGGCTCGTAGCCCCAAACGGCTTCCAGTCCTGGCGTTACCTCGAAGTCGACGCCGGCAGCACCCATCAATACGAAGCGGTCCACCCGTTCCGGATGGCGCGCGGTCAGAGCCAGCGTCAGCGCGCCGCCGAACGAGTTGCCGACAAAGCGGGCCTTTTTTACACCCACCGCATCCATCCACTCGATCAGGTGGCGGACCCAGAAGTCAAGGTTGTAGGGGGTGTCGGATTTGCGCTCTGTGTACCCGAAGCCAGCTATATCGGGCGCCAATACGCGGTACTTCTCGGCTAGCACCGGAATCGACAGGCGCCAATTGGCATAGGCCGTGACGCCGGGGCCGGAGCCGTGAATCAAGATCACCGGCTCGCCTTCCCCGGCTTCTAGGTAGTTGGTTTTTAGGCCGGCGGCGATGACGGAGCGGTCGATTTCAGGATTGGTATTAGACATGCGGTTCTCGTTAAAGTGGGTTAGATGATGAAAGTCAAGTTTGGCATCGGGATGTCGTGGTTGGCCAGGTAGACGTGCTTCTCGCGCATGCGCAGTACGCCATCCTTACGCTCCAGCAAGTGCGTCTGGCATCCAGCGAACGTGAGCTGGCGGCCCGCGCGTACCTCGGTCAGGTTGAAGCGCGAGGTCACGCGGCCACCGCGATCTGCATCCCACTCCTGGAGCACGAGGTTGCCAATCACCCGGCTCAGACGCGACTTCGGGTTCTGCGCGTGGGCGAACTTGGTTCCAAGGCGGAACAGGCGCTCGTCGAGCTCAGGCCGGTTGTCGTTGATTAAGGCGATCTTGCGACCGATGGCCTGCTCGTCGCTATTGCAGGGCACCCAGTAAAGAAGCTCCTCGGTCCACAGCGCGAACCACTCCTTATATTGGTGTTCGTCCGCGAGCTGAGCCTCACGGAATAAGAACAGTTCCACTTCACGCAGGGCGGCCCACTGGGCCAGTGTTTGATTGTCCATATGGGTGTCTCCAAAAATCAGGCTGCTTGCGTCATCAGTTGCAGCCAGTACTTCATCTGGCCACGCTGCGGCACTTCGTCGGTGATGCGACCTACCACGCTGCCATCCGTGTCGACAAACTCGCGATGCATCCCGCGCGAAATTTCAATCCAGGGATTAACCTCGGCCACCATGCCGCGCTGCACGCGCTCAAAAATTTCGGCGTCGTCGGGCGACCCGGAACCTGCTGGGCCGTAGAACGACTCGTGCTGGCGCACTCGCATGGTGTTGATCTCATCGCTCACGCCGCCCAAGCGCACCATCGACATCGTTACTTGAGTCATACCAGGGGCTATCGGGGTGATGATCCGCACCTGGTTACCGATCAATTGGAGGTTGGGGAAGACGCCCAGGTGTGGGTCGCCCGATAGGCTGAGCAGCAACTCGGCACGCTCCTGCCCATAGGCCTTGTGCATGTCCTCAACGTACTTCACACCGCCCGGTACCCTGGACAGAAATTCGGCATGCTTCTTGTAGCTTTTGAGGCGCTGTGCCCGGAAGTCCAGCATGGCATGGCCGTGGCCGTAGTCGCGGGTGAGCGTCAACGCTTCATCACTGAAAGGGTCTTCGCGGTGCATTGCGCCAATGCCGGATTCGGAGTTGCGGGCCCAGCCCGCTACCACGGAAGCGTGGACGAAGTTGGGGTGGTAGCCGTCCATGCCGACCAGCTTCCAGTTGCCCAGGTACTCGGTCTTGTTGGCGCCAGCGTCGAGGAAAATCTCGCCGGTCGGCGATGCATCCACCAGCATGTCGAATTGTGCAGCGGCACCGCCCAGGAACTCGGCCAGCGATTCGCCTTCTGGCTTGATGCTGGCGAACACGAAGCCGCGATGGGATGCTACCCGCGGCACAGCAACCAGGCCCATGTTTTCCATCTTGAAGTCGGGACCGTAGCCAGCCCTTGCGGTGACTTCCGCCAGGGCGCCGGTCAGTTCGTAGGTCCAGCCGTGGTACCAGCAACGGAACATCCTGGTGTTGCCGGAGTCGGTCTCAACCACCTGCGCGCCGCGGTGGCGGCAGCGGTTGACCAGCACCCGCACCTGGTTATCCTTGCCGCGCACCAGGATAACGGGCGTGCGACCCATCGGGCGGGCTTGGTAGTCGCCCGGCTTGGGCACTTCGCTCTCGTGGCCGATGTAGACCCAAGACCGGTGGAAGATCCGGTCAATTTCTAAGTCGAAGATCGCCTGGTCAGTGTAGGCGCGCGAATGGACCCGGCCGTCCTGGATGAGCGATTTCAGATACTCATTCGTCAGAGTATTGGCGCTTGCTGAATTTGCGATCTGTTGCATCTGGAACTTTCAGAAAATAAGGGGTTGACAGGAAAGACCGGCGTTATTCCGGCTGGATCCCGGCGCTGCGGACCACGGACTCGTAGCGCGGGATGTCGCGTTGAATGGTTTCGGCCAGGGCCGCAGGGCCCGGCTGCCGGGGGGGCTCGACGCCAACGGTGTTGAGCTTGGTGACGATATCCGGCATCGCCAGCACCTTCGCCACCGCGGCAGCCAGCTTGTCGATCACCGGCTTCGGGGTACCTGAGGGCACGAACAGGGCGTTCTCGCCGGGAAAGTGGAAGTCCTTCAAGCCAGCATCGCCCATCGGCGGAAACTGCGCCAGTATGGCCATGCGCTCACGCGTGTTTCCCGCGATGACCTTGACCCGGCCCTCCTTGGCAAAGCCCCCGATGGAGTTGTAGGCGGCCACAGCCATGTGCACCTGACCACCCACAAGTGCCGGAACAGACTGCCCGGTACCTTTGTATGGCACGTGCAGAATGTCCAGTCCGAGTCCTTGCTTGAACGCTTCCATGGTCAGGTGGTGCAAGCTGCCAACGCCGGAGGAGCCATATGTGTAGGTACCAGGTTTGGCCTTGACCGCAGCTACCAACTCGCGCAAGTTCGAAGCTGGGAATGTATCGTGCACGGCAAGGTACAGCGCCGAGAATGAGGCAATCGATACCGGCGCCATGTCTTTCTGAAAGTTGTGCGGCAGCTTGGTCTTAATTACACGGTTGACCGCCCAGTGGGCGGCATCCGCCATAAGCAGCGTATAGCCATCAGCAGCGCCATTGCGTACGATTTCGATAGCGGCTATGCCGCTGGAACCGGGAAGATTTTCCACCAACACCGGCTGGCCCATTACCGTGCCTAATTGCTGGGCCAGGATCCGGGCCACCGCATCGGGTGAACCGCCCGCTGCGTAGGGAACGATGATCCGGAGCGGCTTAGCGGGAAAATTCTGCGCGCGCACCGTTACGCCGGTTACACCAATCGCAGCCGCTGCCAACTGTCCCAAAACCTGACGTCGTTGCATAATTTTGTCTCCAAGATTTAAGGGTTAAACTTAAAACTACTTCATTTATTGGAGTATTATTGTGACATGCTTTTTTTTACGACAGCGGGTTTACCCTTTTATTTACTGAAAAGTTTTAAAAAATTGCTTACCCCACTCGCTTTTTTAATCCATAATTTATAATATTCAGAAATTGAAATATTGTGAAAAAAACTAATCAATCGACACAATTTGATGAAGCAGAGGCCGCGACTGCCACTCCTGAGGATGCGCCGTTGCCCAATCTGAGCGATCAGGTTATGGTGGCTGCTGCCCTTGACAAGGCGCTGGACGGTACGGCCCTCTGGGTGCTGCTAGGGCTGTACCGTGCATTTGCGGTACTTGACCGCGACCAGGCCGAAGAAGTAGCTGGCATCGGCCTGTCGCCGCTGCAATTCAACATCCTCACTGTGCTGCAGCGCACTGGCCAGCCCACTACCATGGGCGCCCTGGCGGGCATGCTTGTGGTGAAGCCGACAAACCTGTCGGGCAACATCAACAGCTTGATTGAACGCGCTCTAGTAAAACGCGAACTCAACGCGATCGATCAGCGCTCGGTGCTGGCCGTGCTGACGCCGGCGGGGAAAGAATTCCTGGCTGTGCATCTGCCAAACCACTGGCGGCGGCTGGAGCGGCTGATGTACGGGCTTTCGCGTGAGAAGCGAATCCTGCTGGTCAGTCTGCTCAGGGAACTGCTCGTCTCCATCGAAGACGAGCAGGCACGCGGACGCGCCGCAGACAAGAGTGAGAAAAAATCCCGCGCGGCCTGACCTTGGCGCCGCCACAGTACTAACCTGTAACGCTTAGAGGCATCAATGGCAGAAATTCTCGGACTGGGCCTGTCCCACTATCCTCCCCTCTCCTCCCCGGACCCGGCGATGGCGACCATCCTTCGCATGACGCTGGCCGACCCTGGCATACCGGCCGACGTGAAGTCGCCCGAAAACTGGCCGGCGGCCGCACAGGCTGAGTGGGGCATTGACCAGGGCGTAGCAGCCGCGGCTAACCATCGCGCTGCCTTGGTGGAACAGTTCCGCAAGGTGCGCAAAGCGCTTGACGACTTTAACCCTGACGTGGTGCTGATCTGGGGCGACGACCAGTACGAGAATTTCAAGGAAGACGTGATTCCACCGTTCACCGTCTGCGCCTACGATGACATGGACCTCTATCCGTGGCGGCACGCTATGGGATCCTCCATGATGAGCGGCAAACCTAACGCGTGGGGGGAGGGCGCAGACAAGCACTACCGCCTGCGCGGTCGGCGCGATGTTGCCAAGCACCTGGTGACTGGCCTGATTGAAGCTAACTTTGACATGGCCTATGCCTACAAGCCGCTTCACCATGAGAGCTTGGCTCATGCTTTCACTAACGCCATTCTGTACCTGGACTATGACCGGGTGGGCTGGGACTATCCCACCATTGCCGTTCCGATCAACTGCTACGGCCGCAAGGTGATCTCGGCGCGCGGCTTCATGACCGATTTCGGTAAACTGATCGAACTGGACCCACCCGGGCCGTCACCGAAGCGATGCATGGACATGGGCGCAGCCACTGCGCGCATCCTTCGCGATTCGCCATGGCGCGTGGCCGTGGTGGCCTCATCTAGCTGGTCGCACGCCTTCCTGTGCGACAGTACGTGGCGCCTGCGCCCAGACACCCCGGCTGACCGCAACCTTTACCGCGCGCTGGTAGAAGGCGATTACGCCAGTTGGCGCAACTCCCGAACAGAGGACTTCGAGGCCGCGGGCCAGCAGGAGCTGCTGAACTGGTGTCCGATGTTAGGTGCGATGGAGGAGCTAGGAGCAAAACTCGACTGGAGCAATTTCATCGAGACCAACGTCTTCAACTCCAACAAAGTGTTTGCCGTCTACCAGACCGCATGAGCACGCTTGTGAGTGCAGATCGACAAAATGTAGTAATCGTCGGTGCCGGATTGGCGGGCTTTACTTTGGCCTGCTCGCTGGCGCAGCAGGGCTATGCGGGCGAGGTGACGCTGGTGGGAGACGAACCCTGGCCGCCGTATGATCGGCCGCCTTTATCCAAGCAATTTCAGCTGGCGGGTGACGAATCGCAAATTTGGCTGACGCCGGAACTTCCTCCCAATGTGAAGCAACTGCGCGAGCGTAAGACGCTGGCCATCGAACCGCAGCGGCGGGAACTGCGGCTAGATGACGGCAGTACCCTGCCTTGGGACCGGCTGGTACTGGCTACTGGCACCCGGCCACGCCGGCTGGCGCACCTGGACAATTTTCCGCGCGTGCTTACGTTGCGTACGCTAGACGATGCCCATGCCATCCGGAAGGCGCTGAAATCCGTCGCCAGCCTACTGGTGATCGGCGGCGGTCCGATAGGGCTGGAACTGGCGGCCAGCGCCGCCGCACTGGGCCGGCAATCTACTGTGGTTGAGATGTCGCCGCGGCTGATGGGCCGTAGCGCGCCCGCCGCCATGGCCGATATCCTCCTTGAACACCACCGTAGCCAGGGCATAGCAATCCATCTCAGTCGCACAGTGACCTCGCTCGACGAAGACACTGAAGAGGCGGTGCTGGACGACGGCCAGCGGGTGCCAGCTGGCCTAGTGGTGGTCGGTATAGGCGTGCGGGCCAACGACGAGCTGGCGGCGCACGCCGGCATCGCCTGCGACGACGGCGTGTTCGTCGATGGCTGGTGCCGCACAACTGCACCCGGCGTGTTCGCGGTTGGCGACGTGACGCGCCAGCGCAATCCGGTGACCGGTCGCTTCGAGCGCATCGAAACCTGGGCCAACGCCCAGGGCCAGGCGCAGGCGCTGGCGGCCAGCTGGTGCAATCCCAGTGAAGCCAGGGCGTACGACGCTGTGCCGTGGTTCTGGTCCGACCAGGGCAGCGCCCGGCTGCAGTGCGCCGGAGCCCTTACCGGCGAGCAGCAGGCCTGGCGCGTAGACGCCGCAGGAGGCCGCGTGCTTGTGCACTGGAGCGGTGGGCGCGTAACCGGAGTTGCCACACTTAACGCGACTCGCGACTTCGGGCAGCTCAAAAAGCTGATTGTGCCGCGCGCCACCATCACCCCCGAACAATTGAGCGCGCCGGCGGCGAACATCCGCGCCTTGGTGCAGCAAGCCCTGGCCGCCTGAGGACAATGACCATGACAAATAACAACCATTTCATTCCCCTGTGCGACCTAGATGGCTTGGCGAACGGCGGTATTGGTATCGGTGACCTGCCGGATGGCCGCCGCGTGGCCGTGTACTTGGTGGACGGCAAGGTCTATGCCACCGACGACCGCTGTACCCACGGCAATTCCTCACTGACCGAGGACGGCTGCCTGGAGGGCCACATCGTCGAATGCGGGATGCACTTGGGCACCTTCGATGTGCGCACTGGCGAGGCCGTCGGCCCACCGTGCACTAAAGCGCTGCGAACCTACCCGGTGGAGATCCGGGACGGCCAAGTGATGCTGTCGGACGCAGCGCTGTCGACCGAGTTAAAAGCGTGACTGCCTCACTCAATAGCGCTGGCTGCGATTGCGGCTTGGTCGACGCCCACACTCACTGGGTTCCGCACCAGTTTCCGGCCTACGTGGGCCAGCGCAAAAGCGTGTCTTGGCCCTCGATGGCGCCGGGCGATGCGGCCTGCGACCGCAACGTGATGCTGGATGGTCGCGTCTACCGTACCGTACCCGACTCAAGCTGGGACGCCGGCCGTAGGCTGCTGGAGATGACGCATACGGGCGTCACGCACCAAGTGATATCGCCGATGCCGGAGTTGCTGTCGTACTGGCTGCCAGCCGACGACGCCCTGTCGCTCAATTCTTTTATGAATGAGGAACTATCGGCAATGGTCAGGGACGACCCGGCACACTTTACAGGCTTGGGCGCAGTGCCGCTGCAGGATGTGGAACTGGCCATTGGCGAGCTGGAACGCTGCATGGAACTGGGGCTGGCTGGTGTAGAACTCGGCAGTAATATTAATGGCAAGCCGCTCGGTCACGCCGACCATGAGCCCTTCTTTGCTGCCGCCCAATCACTTGGCGCTGCCATCTTCGTCCATGCCTTGCGCCCTGCGGGCATGGACCGGCTGGTCGGCCCGCCCCTACTTGAGCAGGTGCTGGCCTTTCCCGGCGAAGTCGGTTTGGCCGCCGCCTCGCTGCTCACGTCCGGGACACTGGCGCGGCTACCGAAGCTTCGCATTGCCTTTAGCCATGGAGGCGGCTCCCTGGCGATGTTGCTGCCGCGCCTGCAGCACGGTTGGCAGCAGTTACCGCCAGTTCGCAAGTTAATGGACCAGTCGCCTCGCGAACTGGTTCGTCAACTATTTGTCGACAACCTGGTGTACGACACCGACACCATCCGCATCCTTCTGCAGGTTTTCGGCACCACGCAGGTGCTGGCCGGCACCGACTACCCGTTCACCATCATGGACCGCGAGCCTGCAAATCGCATCGACCAACTGAACTTGGATGACGCTACCCGCAAGCTCCTACGTCAAGACAACGCGCTGCGCTGGCTTGGCCAAGACAGTACTTGATCCCCGTCCACGACCCAAGGAGAACTCCCCATGCCCAATCAATCCGAAGCCATCCAGCAAGCAGCACAGGCGCTGGCGCTAGCCAGGACCAACCGCCGTACCATCCCGCCGGTGTCCACCAGCCATGGCATCGCCAGTCTCGACGCGGCTTACGCAGTCGCCGAGGTAAACACTCGCGCACGACTGGAATCCGGCCGTCGAATCGTCGGGCTGAAGGTGGGCCTAACCTCCAAGGCAGTGCAGCAACAACTGGGCGTGGACCAACCCGATTTTGGAGTGCTTTTCGACGACATGGAATTTCTCAACGGGCAGGACGTGCCGACCGCCATGCTGCTACAGCCGAAGGTAGAGGCCGAGATCGCCTTTGTCGTCGGTCGGGATGTCACGGGCAGCGCCCCGAGCTACTCCGAATTCCTGACTTGCCTGAGCTATGCCCTGCCGGCAATCGAGATCGTTGACAGCGCCATTACCGACTGGAAAATCAGTTTAGTCGACACCGTGGCCGACAACGCCTCCTCAGGCCTTTACGTACTGGGCGACCAGCCGGTGCCGATCGGCGCGCTCTCGCTTGGCGCACTCGGCATGCAGATGGACAAGAACGGTCAGCCTGTCTCGACCGGCAGTGGTGCGGCCTGCCTGGGCCATCCGCTGCGGGCAGCGTTCTGGCTGGCCCGCACCATGGCCGACCGTGGCCAAGGCCTGCGCCAAGGCCAGGTGATCCTGTCGGGCGCACTCGGGCCGATGGTCCCTGTGGCCGCCGGCGACCTGGTTCAGGCCTCGGTCGGCGCCCTGGGCAGCGTTTCTTGCCGCTTCATCTGAAAGACGCGCCATGACTCGCAAACTCAAGGCTGCCATCATAGGCAGCGGCAACATTGGCACCGACCTGATGATCAAGATCCTGCGGCAGGGCAACCACGTCGAGATGGGCGCTATGGTCGGCATCGACCCCGCCTCGGATGGCCTGGCGCGCGCCCAGCGCCTGGGCGTAGCCACCACTGCCGAGGGAGTGGAGGGCCTAGCCCGCCTCCCGGTATTCGACGACATCGACCTGGTGTTTGACGCCACCAGCGCGGCCGCGCATGTGCGCAATGACGCCTTCCTGCGCGGACTGAAGCCCGGCATCCGCATGATCGACCTGACGCCGGCGGCGATCGGGCCGTACTGCATTCCTGTTGTCAACGGCGATGCTCATCTAAACGCACTTAACGTCAACATGGTCACCTGCGGCGGCCAGGCCACCATCCCGATGGTGGCGGCGGTCAGCCGCGTGGCCCGCGTGGCTTATGCCGAGATCGTAGCCAGCATTTCGAGCAAGAGCGCCGGCCCCGGCACACGTGCGAACATCGACGAGTTCACCGAGACGACTTCGCGCGCGATCGAAAAGCTGGGCGGTGCCAGCAAGGGCAAGGCGATCATCGTGATGAATCCGGCCGAGCCGCCGCTGATCATGCGCGACACCGTGTACACATTGAGCGAGGGCGGCAGCGAAGAGGCGATCGCTGCTTCGATCGAAGAAATGGTCCAGGCTGTGCGCCGCTACGTGCCGGGCTACCGCCTGAAGCAGAAGGTGCAGTTCGACCAGGTGCAGGGCCTGAACATCCCCGGCGTCGGCCACGGCTTGGCCGGCCTGAAGACCTCGGTCTTCCTGGAGGTCGAGGGCGCGGCCCACTATCTACCCGCCTATGCAGGGAACCTGGACATCATGACGAGCGCCGCCCTGCAAACCGCCGAGCGCATCGCCTTCCACCTTGAGGCCTAAGGATTTCCATGAACGGCAAGAAAATCTACATCTCCGACGTGACGCTGCGCGATGGCAGTCACGCCATCCGCCACCAGTACAGCGTAGCGCAGGTGAGGCAGATCGCCCATGCGCTGGATGCCGCAGGCGTCGACTCGATCGAGATCGCACATGGCGACGGCTTGCAGGGCGGCAGCTTCAACTACGGTTTCGGTGCTCATACTGACCTCGAATGGATTGAGGCCGTGGCCTCGGTGGTGAAACGGGCGCAGGTGGCTACGCTGCTGCTGCCCGGTATCGGCACCGTGCATGACCTGAAGGCCGCTTACAACGCCGGCGCCAGGGTGGTGCGCGTGGCAACCCATTGCACTGAGGCTGACGTATCACGTCAACACATCGAGTACGCCCGCAAGCTCGGGATGGACACGGTCGGCTTCCTCATGATGAGTCACATGACCCCGGCGCTGGACCTTGCGCGGCAAGCCAAGCTGATGGAAAGCTACGGCGCCACCTGCATCTACGTGGTGGACTCCGGCGGCGCGCTCAGCATGAACGACGTGCGTGACCGTTTCCGTGCCTTCAAGGACCTGCTCGACCCGGCCACTCTGACCGGCATGCATGCGCACCACAACCTGAGCCTGGGGGTCGCGAACAGTATCGTAGCGGTGGACGAAGGCTGCGACCGTGTGGACGCCAGTCTGGCCGGTATGGGAGCTGGCGCCGGCAATGCTCCGCTGGAAGTCTTCATAGCCGCCGCCGACCGCATGGGCTGGAACCACGGCTGCGACGTACGCCAGCTGATGGACGCCGCCGATGACATCGTGCGGCCGCTACAGGTCAGACCGGTGCGGGTCGACCGCGAGACATTGGCACTTGGCTATGCGGGCGTCTACAGCAGCTTCCTGCTCCACGCCGAGGCGGCGGCGAAGAAATATGGTCTGCCGACCGTCGATATCCTGGTGGAACTGGGCAAGCGCCGAATGGTCGGCGGCCAGGAAGACATGATCGTCGATGTCGCCCTGGACCTGCTGGCCCTTCGCGCCGCGGCGAGCTGAAGGGTGTGGCCGGTCGCGCGGACCGACGGATTCTAAGGCGCAAGTAGCATTCCCCACCTTAACTTCGAAGTCATGAAAGTCGCCCTTAGAAAGTCGCCCTTATCGTCTCGATTGCATCTATGGCATTACGTCCCCTATCAAGATAAATATGCAAACCACCGCTCCCATCCCTCCCCCGGCTTCTTGGCACGACGACTTGCGGCTCGGCTATGGGCCGATCGACCATATCCACGAAGAGTTTGTGGTCTTGATTGATGCGCTGCTCGCGGCTCCGGACGAACAAGTGGTTGCAGCGTTGGCTGCTGTCCATGTTCATTCTCGGGAGCATTTCGCCAGCGAGGACCAGTGGATGCAGGAGACAGACTTTCCCGCTCGCGACTGCCACGCCGACGAGCATGCCGCCGTACTGCAAAGCATGGAAGGCGTTACCCGCCGAGTGGCCGGTGGCGATTTCGAAGCGGGCCGCCACTTGGCGCGCGCGCTGGCTGACTGGTTTCCAGGCCATGCCGATTACTTGGAT
>JACMQP010000005.1 GCA_014376915.1 Ramlibacter sp. | reverse complement strand
CGGTGGAAAGCGCCATTGCCGCCAGCATCGGCCTGACCGAGGCCGCGCTGGCGCGCCAGCTGCGAGCGGAACGCAGGTCGATGGACGACCTGGCCGACCAGGTGCGGCGCGAACTGGCCCAGGAGTACCTGGCTGGCTCCGACATGCCGCTGGCCGGCATCCCGGCGGCGCTGGGCCTGCCGGACGAGGCGGAGTTCAGCGCTGCCTGCCGCCGCTGGTTCGCCAAGTCGCCGTCGGACTACCGGTTGCACAACGGCCCTGGCCTGCCGGCCGCGTGACCGCGAGCCGGCTCAGGCGGCTGGCTCGAACTTGGTGAAATAGAGCCAGACGGCCGCGCCGTCGCCCAACTCGGATTCGATCTCGATCATGCCGCTTAGCGACTGCATCACGCGCAGACAGAACATCAGGCCCATGCCGTTGCCGCCGGAGTTGGCGCGGGTGGTGACAGGCTCACGCGTCAGTTTGCGCAGCACGTCGGGCGGGATCCCGGGGCCGTTGTCGACGAAGCGGATCCATGCCCGCACCGCTCCCCGTTCCGGCACGTCGCGCCCGAGCTCGATCCGAAGCCGCGGCTCGGGCCGCCCGCGCAGCACCAGCAGCGCGTTCTTGGTCAGGGTGCACAGCACGAGGTACAACAGGTCGCGCCGGCCCGGCAGCATGAAGTCCTGGGCCAGTTCGCTGTCAAGCCAGGAGCGCTCGTCGCCCTCGAACGGATACTCGTCCAGCAGGCTGCGCACCAGGCCGGCGGCGCTGACCGTCTGCATCGCGGCGCCGGGATAGGCGTCGCGCGCGGACTGCACGAAGGTCGACACGAGCGACTGGCAGTACAGCGCACGGCGCTCGGCGCTCTCCAGCGCCGCGAGCAGCTGGCCGGGATGGTCTTCCTGGAACTGCACAATGCCGGGCGGCGTGTCGGGCCCGGCCAACTGGTGCCGCACCACCACCGCGGTGACGTAGCCGCGCACGGTCGCCAGCGGTGTGTTCAGCTCGTGGGCCAGGAAGCCCAGCGTCTCTCGCATCGCGGCAACCCGGCTTTCGTTCAGGGCCCGCTCCAGCGCCTGCGCACGGTGCATGGCCAGCGCTTCGCGCAGTGCCTCGCGGGTCGGCGCTTCGTCCAGCGGTTTTTCCAGGATCCGCAGCACCTTGCCCTGGTTGACCGCGGCAATGGCCACGTCCTTTTCGGCGTAGGCGGTGGCCAGCAGCCGCACCAGGTGGCGGAAGTCGCGCTGCACCGTCCGCAGCAGGTTCATGCCGTCCTGCTCGGGCATCCGATAGTCGGTGACCAGCACCGCGAATTCATGGCCCCTCTCGCCCAGCAGCGCCAGCGCGTCGCTGACGCCCGGGGCCGTGACGACGGTGAACTCGTCGCCGAAAGTCAGGGCGAACCACTTGCGCGACGACGCCTCGTCGTCGACGAACAGGATCGAGCGGGCCTCGTCCAACGCTTCTGCTGGCAACATCGAAATTGGCACCTTCTGGACTGCTCGAATGCTGGAATGCTGGAATGGCCCCGACGCTAGATCGCGGCGGTCCGGGCCTGGTGCCGGCCGTAGTCGGACAGGGCCTGGTCGGTGCGGATCGCAAGAGCCCGGATCTGTTCCAGCCAGCCATCGGCCGGCGGCCAGCGACGCTCCTCCACCATCGGAACATAGATGCGCCGCACCAGCTGGTGCAGGGCCGCGGCGCCGGCCTCGCCGCTCATTCCGAGCAGCGAATGCAGCGCCTCCAGCCCGTCCTGCAGGTCCTGGCGCACGGCGGCGGCGGCGAGCCGGTCGATCAGTCGCGCCGCTTCCGGGAAGTAGTCGCTCAGGAGTTCCTCGAGCATGCCGATGCGGCGGTAGCTTTCCAGCCGCTTGAAGTCGAGCAGGTCGGCGCCGACCGTGGCCGGGCCGCCGCCGGGCGTGGCAGCCAGGGGAGCGAAGGCAACCCGGGCCGGGTCCGGGGCCAGGGCCGGCGCCACAAGTTGCCGTAGTTTTTCGTAGAGCACGAAGGCGTCCACCGGCTTGGTCAGGAACACGTCGATGCCGGCCGCTTGCGCCGCGGCCACCGTGGCCTGGTCGGAATGGGCGGTCAGCGCGATGATCGGCACGCCGCGGCAGGCCAGCGTGCCCTGCCGGATGGCCTGCGCCGCCTCCAGGCCGCTCATGCCCGGCATGTTGATGTCCATCACGATGGCATCCCAGTCGCTGCGGCCACGCAACAGGTCCACCACCGCCTGACCGTGGGCCGCCTCGGTCACGTCCACACCGGCCTGGTGCAGGTAGGCCGTCATCGCCTTGCGGTTGTAGGGGTTGTCGTCGGCCAGCAGCACCTTCCGGCCGGCCAGGATGGCGTCCTCCGTCCGGATCCGCGACGCCGGATGCTGAAACGCATGCACCAGCGCCTGCACCAGTGGCAGCTGCGCGCTGGGCTTGCTGACGAAGGCGTCCATGCCGGCCTTCTGCGTCTTCACGGTCGCCAGATGGGTGGGCTCGCTGGTGTAGGCGACGATGCAGACTTCGCGGTTGGCCGGCACCTCGCCGTCGCGGATGCGCTCGGCCAGCGCGTAGCCGTCCAGCACCGGCATGTTCAAGTCCAGCACGATCAGGTCGTATTTCTCCCGCGCCAGCAATTCGAGCGCGCGCCGGCCGTTGGCGGCTTCGTCGATCTGAGCTTCCAGCGTCCTGAGCTTGTGGCGCGTGGTGGTGCGCAGCGCAGCGTCGTCGTCCACCACCAGCAGCCGCTTGCCGCGGAACAGGTCGCGCGCCTGGGCCAGCGCGGCGCTGCTGTGGGCCTGCGCTTCTTCGGCGGTGACCGGTGGCAGGCGCATGGTGAACTGCGTGTATTCGCCCAGAGCCGATTCGCAGGCGATGTCGCCGCCGAAAGCCCGCATCACGCGCTGACAATAAGCCAGGCCCAGGCCAGTGCCCCCGGCCTTGCCGACCGAGCGAAACGGTTCGAACATGCGCGGCAGCAGTTCCATCGGCACGCCGGGCCCGTTGTCGCGTACCCTGACCCGGTGGCACTCCACGGAGATCGAGACGCGGCCGTCCTCGCGCAGCGGCAGGTAAAACAGAGCGTTCTTGATCAGGTTGAACAGCACGAACAGATAGGCCGTCTCGTCGCCGCGGAAGCTGAAGTCCTCCACCACCTCGACGCTGACGCGGGCCCGGTCCTGGTCGCTTTCGTAGCCGTATTCCCGCACCGCCTTGCGGCAGACGTCCGCGGCCGACAGATAGGAGAACGAAGCGCTGTCCAGCGGCTTGGCGCTGACCTCGTCCAGCGTCATCGCGATCACCTGCAGGCCGCGGCTGACGGCCAGTTCGCTTTCCGCCAGATGGCGGTAAAGGGCGTCAACCTGGCGCACTCCCAGCATCTGCGGCTCGGGCGAGGTGCTGGGCTGCGGCAATGCCTGCTGCATGCGCTCCAGGTTGTAGCGGATCTGGCTGAGCGGATTGCGCATCTCGTGCGCGATCGAGCCGGCCAGGGCCTGGGTCGCGCGCAGCTTGCGTTCTGCGTCGATCTGCTCAGTCGAGAACTTGAACAGGTTGCCGCCGATGACGATCAGCGCATAGGCCGGCAGCTGCGCGATCAGGTCCATCGGGATCCGGGGCGCATCCGCCGTGAAGTAATAGAACCCGGCTGCCACTGCCGTCCCAACCGCGAGCATCACGAGCGTGTTGCGCCAGTCGGTAACTAGTACCAGGAACGACAGAATGATGAAAGAGTTGGAAATCGCCGGCATGCCGCCGCCTCGCTGCAGCGCGGTGTAGACCGTGAAGCAGGGAAGACAGGCGAGCACCACCCCGTATGAATAGCTGATGTAGTGGCGCTTCCACGCTTCCGGCCACTGCTCCTTGAATGCCAGCCCGAGATACAGCACCAGCGCCACTGCCCGCAGGACCAGGTCGTCGTCGACGCTGGCGCCAGGTCGCATGAAGCGGATGAAGTAGAACAGCAGGGTGGAGGCTGCGCCGACGTAACCGACGTACTTGAGCCGAGACGGGCCGTACGCGTGATAGGTCTTGTAGTGCTCGAACAGACGCAACCACAGGTTCATCAGCTCATCTCCAGCTCGGGTCGCAACGCCGCCAGCTCGCACTGCGCCAGCAGCGTTTCCTCTTCGTTGCTGGCCAGCGCCATCAGCACCGTGGACGCCTTGCCGTGGATCAGCGACAGCTCCCCTTCGGTGCCCTCACAGGCATCCTTGATGATTACCGAACAACCCAGCCGGCGATAGAGCCGAGCCAGCACGGGCGTGCAGACGGCAAATACGTTCTCGATCTGGGTGGTGCGCAACAGGTGCAGCAGAGTGACGAACAGGCACCGCTTCAGGACTTCAGCGCCGGCGCGGTATTCAGGCGCCAGCACCAGGCGCCCGACTTCCCAGCTGGCCTCGTAGCAGTGGGCCGGGAGCAGGGATTGCCCGTCCAGGATGGCTTCGCAGGGCGCGAGCCCCTGGTTCATCGGAATGAGGCGAATCGTTCCGATGAAGGCGCCGCGGCATTCGAAAGCGGCGACAAAACTCGACTCGTCTCTTTTTTTTCGCGAGCGACAAAAGCCGGATCTGCCCCGGAAGCGGCGACCAGCTGAATTTCCTTGCGCAGGTGCAAGATGCTGGCGATTTCTTCAGCCGTCTTCAGGTGACGGAAGGTGAGTTCGTCAAGCGGAACCTCGAGCCGTGTATCAGCTCTGGGCGCCGGCGCCACCGGGAGGGGCTCGCGCAGCATGGGGACGGACAGCAGCCCGGCCGGAAAAAAAGCTGCGGCTGAAGCCTGCGCCTGAAAAACGGAACCGGCTTCGGCTTGAAGACTCATGCTCATTGTTTCAACTCCCCTTGAGACGTCGCGAGTGACAGCACCAGAGCTAACAGCAAGTCCGGTTTCGCGACCTGACGTTGAATTATTAAACGTTTGGTAAGCTTTTGTTAGTCCACTGACGCACTTGAGCTACAAATCCCCGGCAATTTACGAAGGGTCACATTTGCGCCTTAGGTGAATTTCTCAAGCACGGGTTTTTCCTCTCAATTCCCATGTGAAAGCAGCCTTGGCGCCGGCACGGGACAATATGGGATGAACCAAACCCTGACGCTGCCGCAGATCACAACCAGCGCACCGGATCCGCGCTTTGCGTGGCGTCACAGCTTTGCCGACCTCGGCCCGGCCTTTTTCACCGAACTGCAGCCCACACCGCTGCCCTCTCCGTCGCTGGTGGGATTGAATGCTGCCCTGCTCGATGAGCTGGGCCTGGACCCGGCGTGGCCCGCTTCGCCGGCAGGGATCGAGGCGCTGACCGGCAATCGAGTGCTGGCCGGCAGCCGGCCATTGGCCAGCGTTTACAGCGGTCACCAGTTCGGCGTCTGGGCCGGGCAGCTCGGGGACGGCCGGGCGATCCTGCTGGGCGAGGTGCAGACTGCGGCCGGCCCGCAGGAAGTGCAGCTCAAGGGCGCGGGGCGCACGCCTTACTCGCGGATGGGCGACGGCCGCGCGGTGCTGCGATCGAGCATCCGCGAATACCTCTGCTCCGAGGCGATGCACGGCCTGGGCATTCCTACCACCCGCGCGCTGGCCGTCACCGGCTCCAGCGCGCCGGTGCGGCGCGAGGAAGTCGAAACGGCCGCCGTGGTGACCCGCGTCGCGCCCAGTTTCATCCGCTTCGGCCACTTCGAGCATTTCGCCGCGCTCGACCAGCACGAGGACCTCAGGGCGCTGGCCGACCACGTGATCGACCGGTTCTATCCGGATTGCCGCAGCACGCCGAAGTTCGACGGCAATGCCTATGCGGCATTCCTCGAGCAGGTCAGCGAGCGGACGGCTGCGACGGTGGCGCAGTGGCAGGCGGTGGGCTTTTGCCATGGCGTGATGAACACCGACAACATGAGCATCCTGGGCCTGACCATCGACTACGGCCCGTTCCAGTTCCTCGACGCCTTCGACCCTGGCCACATCTGCAACCACAGCGACGAACAGGGCCGCTACGCGTTCAACAAGCAGCCCAACGTCGCCTACTGGAATCTCTTCTGCCTGGGCCAGGCGCTGTTGCCGCTGATCGGCGACCAGGAGCTGGCGCTGGCAGCGCTCGACTCGTACAAGACCGTGTTTCCGCGTGAACTTGAAGCGAGAATGCGCGCCAAGCTCGGCCTGGAGGGCAGCCATGAAGCTGACCGGGAATTGATTGAGGGGGTGCTCAGGCTGCTGGCGCAGGGGCGCGTCGACTACACGATTTTCTGGCGCCGGCTGTCACAGCATGTTGCCGGCACCGGAGTCGACGCCGTGCGCGACCTGTTCCTGGACCGCGCAGGCTTCGACGGCTGGTTCAGCCAGTATGCGGGGCGGACCCGGTCGGCCGTCACGATGCTCGCAACCAATCCAAAATACGTGCTGCGTAACCATTTGGGCGAACTTGCCATCCGGCAGGCGAAACTCGGCGACTATTCCCTGGTCAGTACCTTGTTGGGTCTCGTGCAAGCCCCATTTGAAGAGCATCCGGAGAGCGAAGCTCTCGCCGGATTCCCGCCCGACTGGGCATCTCACATCGAAATCAGCTGTTCGTCATGACCTATCCTGTCCAGAAAACCGAAGCCGAATGGAAAGCCCTGCTGGCCTCGAGGAACGCCGAGCGTGGCGCCTTCGACGTCACGCGTCACGCGGCCACCGAGCGCCCTTTCACCGGCAAGTACGATGCCGTCTGGGCCGACGGCAGCTACCACTGCATCTGCTGCGGCAACAAGCTGTTCGACTCGACCACCAAGTTCGACGCCGGCTGCGGCTGGCCGAGTTTTTCCGAGGCGGTGCCCGGGTCGATCAAGGAGATCGTGGACCGCAGCCACGGAATGGCCCGCACGGAGACCGTGTGCGCGCAGTGCGGCTGCCACCTCGGCCACGTGTTCCCGGACGGTCCGACCGACAGCGGCCTGCGCTACTGCATGAATTCGGCGTCGCTCGATTTCACGGCGCAGGACGACAAGAAGTGAAAGCCCCATGAAACTGCTGCTCGACTTTTTCCCGATCATCCTGTTTTTCGTTGCGTTCAAGGTCTGGGGCATCTACACGGCGACGGCTGTCGCCATCGTCGCCACGGTCACCCAGATCGGCTGGCTGCGCTACAAGACCGGCAAGGTCGAACCGATGCAGTGGGTCAGCCTCGGCGTCATCGTGCTGTTCGGCGGCGCCACCATCGTTGCCCACAACGACACCTTCATCAAATGGAAGCCCACGGTGCTCTACTGGCTGATGTCCGGCACGCTGGCCGCTGGCCAGCTGATCTTCCGCAAGAACCTGCTGAAGTCGCTGATGGGCTCGCAGATGGAACTGCCCGATGCCGCCTGGCGTGTCACCAACTGGAGCTGGATCGTGTTCTTCGCGATCATGGGCGTGCTGAATCTGTGGGTAGCCTTCAACTTCGACACCGACACCTGGGTCAACTTCAAGCTGTTCGGCGGCCTCGGCCTGATGGCGGTGTTCGTGATCGGCCAGGCGCTGTATCTCGGCCGTTACATGAAGGCCGACGAGGTGCCGAAATCGTGACAACGGGCGTCACGGCGACAGCCATCGAAAGCCGCCTGCGGGAACTCCTGTCGCCGGTCGCGCTCGAAGTGCTGGACGAAAGCGCCGCCCACGCAGGCCATGCCGGGGCTGACGGCAGCGGTTTCGGCACCCATTTCCGGGTCCGGATCTCCTCTCCCATGTTCGAAGGAAAACCACGCGTGGCGCGGCATCGCCTTGTGTATGATGCGCTGCAAGAATTCATCGACCAGGGGCTGCATGCCCTCGCGATCGAGACATTCTGATCCTCTCCGTCTTTCCGACTTTCTCGACCCTTCCAAGGGACATCAATCCATGAAAAAACACCTTCTTTCGGCTGTGGCCGCGGCCGCTTTCTGCGTCGCACTACCGGCCCTGGCCCAGAACCTCGCGATCGTGAACGGCAAGCCGGTCCCCAAGGCCCGCGCCGACATGCTGGCCAGCCAGCTGGCGAAGACCGGCCGTCCGGTCACGCCGGAGATGACCGGCCAGATCAAGGACGAAGTGATTTCGCGTGAAATCTTCATGCAGGAAGCACAAAAGCGCGGCCTCGAGGCCACCGACGACTTCAAGGCACAGATGGAACTGGCTCGCCAGACGCTCCTGATCCGCGAACTGTTCACCGAATACCAGAAATCCAACCCGGTCAGCGACGCCGAGATCAAGGCCGAATACGACAAGTTCGTTGCAGCCAACGGCGGCAAGGAATACAAGGCGCGCCACATCCTGGTGGAGAAGGAAGACGAAGCCAAGGCGATCATCGCAAGTCTGAAAAAGGGCGGCAAGTTCGAAGAGATCGCCAAGAAGCAGTCCAAGGACCCTGGCTCGGGCGCCAAAGGCGGCGACCTGGACTGGGCCAACGCCAGCAGCTACGTGCCCGAGTTCTCGGGCGCGCTGATCAAGCTGAACAAGGGCCAGGTGACCGACGTGCCGGTCAAAAGCCAGTTTGGCTACCACGTGATCCGCCTGGACGACGTGCGCACCGCGCAGCTGCCCAAGATGGAAGATGTCAAGGCGCAGATCACCCAGCAACTGGGCCAGGTCAAGATGACCAAGTTCCAGGACGAACTGCGCGCCAAAGCCAAGATCGAATAAGTCCTTTCGCGGCACATGAAAAAGGCGCCTGCGGGCGCCTTTTTCATGGGTGCGTCAGACCAGCGGTGGATCGCTCTCGCGTTCGAAATGGCGGTGCTTGGCCATTGCCGTGATGAAAGCGTCGATCGCCGGCTTGGCACCGCCGGCCGCGCGGACGATCAGCCCTGCGTCACTCGCCGCCATCGGGATGCCGGCTTTTTCGACCAGCGCGCTCGAGGCGCCGAGGACCAGGATGGTCTTGCTATGGCGGAACTGGTCCTTGATGAAATCCATCGTATGGGCGTCGCGCGCCAGTGCCGCCACCGCATCCTTGCCGTCCGGCAGCGCCAGCGCGTCGAACAGGAAGCCGGGCTCGTTTTCCATCGAACAGTCGGCCTGCAGCATCGCGCCGGATGCGGTCTTTACCGGTCCGATCCGCGGACCCACCAACCGGCCGACAGCGCCTTGTGCCGTCAGTGACGCCTGCAGGCTTGCCACCGATTCGCCCTCCACACCCGGCGCCACCAGGATCGCGACCTTGCGGCCCCTGATCGATCCGTCGCCCGGCCTGGCCATCAGCGACAAGGTGGGCGACTTGGCCACTTCGGCCTTGGGCGGCTTGGGCAACGCGCGTGGCATCGGCGCCGGCATGGTCTCCATGCCCAGGCCCTCGGCCACCTTTTTCGCCAGCTCATCCGAGACGTTTCGCAGCGACGCCACCATGCGTTCACGGATCGCGGGCACCGTCAGCTTGCTCAGCTCGAAGCGGAAGGCGGCCGCGATGTGCGACTGCTCGACCGGCGTCTGGCTTTCGTAGAACAGCGTGGCCTGGGTGTAGTGGTCGGCGAACTTCTCCGGCTTGGCGCGGACCTTGTCCTGTTCGCGGTCCTTGATGCGCAGAGCCGTCGAGACGAAACCTTGCTGGGCACCGGCCTGGAAGGGGCAGCCACCGCCCAACGAGTTCGGTTCATAGGAAACGCGGCCCCGGTGGATCGCCTGCCGATGCATGCCGTCGCGCTGGTTGTTGTGCACTGGAGCGATCGGCGCGTTGATCGGGATCTCGTGGAAATTCGGCCCGCCCAGCCGGCTGATCTGGGTGTCCACATACGAGTGGATCCGGCCCGCCAGCAACGGATCGTTGGAGAAGTCGATCCCCGGCACGACGTGGGCGGTGCAAAAGGCCACCTGCTCGGTCTCGGCGAAGAAGTTGTCGGGATTGCGATTGAGCACCATGCGGCCCACCTTGCGCACCGGGATCAGTTCCTCGGGGATGATCTTGGTGGCGTCGAGGATGTCGAAGGTGAATTTCTCGGCTTGCCCCCCGGTAAAGATCTGCACGCCCAGCTCCCACTCGG
>JACMQP010000185.1 GCA_014376915.1 Ramlibacter sp. | reverse complement strand
GCTTCCAGGTCATCATCAGCGTGAAGATGCCGCCACCGATCAGCAGCGGGAACCACCCGCCCTGCAGCAGCTTGAGCAGATTGGAGGCCCAGAAGGTGAAGTCGACGACGAAGAACACACCCGTCGCCGCGAGGCACAGCCACAGCGGATACTTCCAGCTGTAGCGGATCACGAAGAAGGTGAGGACGGTCGTAATCAGCATGTCGGTCGTCACGGCAATGCCATAGGCCGCCGCCAGGTTGCTCGACGAGCGGAACGTCACCACCGCCAGCACGATGGCCACGAACAGGCCCCAGTTCACGAACGGGATGTAGATCTGGCCAGTGTCGCGCACGCTGGTGTGCTGGATATTCAGCCGCGGCAGGTAACCGAGCTGGATCACCTGCTTGGTGACGCTGAAGGCACCGGTGATCAGCGCCTGCGACGCGACCACACCGGCCGCCGTTGCCAGAAAGACAAGAGGCAGTTGGGCCCAGTCCGGCGCCATCATGAAGAACGGGTTTTTCACCGCGTTCGGGTTGGCCAGCAGCAGCGCGCCCTGGCCGAAATAGTTGAGCGTCAGCGCCGGCATCACGATGCTGAACCAGGCCAGCCGGATCGGCTTCTTGCCGAAATGGCCGAGGTCGGCGTACAGCGCTTCGGCCCCTGTGACGCACAACACCACGGCGCCCAGAACGATGAAGGTGGTGCCCGGCTGGTTCCACATGAAGAGCACGGCGTAGTGCGGGCTCATGGCGTATAGGATCTCCGGGTGCTGGACGATGTGGGAGACGCCCAGGACCGACAGCACCGCGAACCAGACCAGCGTGATCGGCCCGAAGAACTTGCCGATGCCCGCCGTGCCGCGCTTTTGCACCGCGAACAGGCAGAACAGGATCACCAAGGTCAGCGGGACCACCCACTCCTTGAAGCGCGGCGAGACCACTTCCAGACCCTCGACCGCCGAGAGCACCGTGATCGCCGGGGTGATGATCCCGTCGCCGTAAAACAGCGAGGTTCCGAAAATACCGACGGCCAGCAGCGCGCCCCGCAGCTTGGGCTTGTCCTTCACCGCCTGCGACGCCAGCGCCAGCATCGCGATCAACCCGCCCTCGCCGTGGTTGTCGGCGCGCAGCACCAGCACCACGTACTTGATCGAGACAATGACCGTCAGCGTCCAGAAGAAGATCGACAGGATCCCGTAGACGTTGGAGATGGTGAACGGGACGTGGCCGGAGCCGAAGACTTCCTTGACGGCGTACAGGACGCTGGTGCCGATGTCGCCGTAGACGACACCGATGGCGCCGATGGTGAGGGCCGCGAGCGAGGATTTCGAGCTTTGCACTGAAGATCCCCGTCTTGGCGGCATGCGTGGCCGGCGGGGTTGCGTTGTTTTTGGGACCGCTATTGTGCGCCCGGCAGCAGTCCGGCGAGGGGGAATGTTGCACCGCAACAACCCTCGCCTTCGCATTCCGTTACTCAGTCGTAGGTTTCGGCGTCCGGGTCGGTCGCTTCGAGTTCGTAGCTGGCCGCCAGCATCGCCAGCCGGCCGATCACGCCGTACATGTAGAACCGATTGGGGGCGCTGGCCCCCGGTTTTTCGCCCGGCTGAGGTAGGCGCATGCTCTCTGAAAAAGCCAGCGGCACGAAGCTGGCCCCCGGGGCGTTCAAGTTCTCGTCGATGCCGCGCTCGGCGTGGACCCGGTAGAAGCCGCCGACGACGTAGCGGTCGACCATGTAAACCACCGGCTCGGCCACCGCCTCGTTGATCCGCTCGTTGGTCAGCACGCCTTCCTGGATGATGACTTCGTGAACCTGGCGGCCGCCCTTGCCAGTGGCCATCCGGGTCCGCGTCTTGCCGCTCAGGTCGTCAAGGTCCTTGACGTCGCGCACGGTCATGATGCCCATGCCCGAGGTGCCGTTGTCGGCCTTGACCACCACGAACGGTTTCTCGTTGATGCCGTATTCCTTGTACTTGCGGCGGACCTTGGTCAGCAGCGCATCGACGTTGGTGCGCAAGCAGTCAAGTCCGGCGCTGGCCGCCGCGTCGAAATCGACCTCGCCGCACTTGTTGAACATCGGGTTGATCAGCCAAGGATCGATCCCCAGCAGCTTGCCGAAGCGCTTGGACACTTCTTCGTAGCTGTGGAAGTGGTTGCTCTTGCGCCGCACCGACCAGCCGGCGTGCAGCGGCGGCAGCACGTACTGCTCGTGAATGTCTTCCAGGATGCCCGGGATGCCAGACGAGAGGTCGTTGTTCAGCAGGATGGTGCAGGGATCGAAATCCTTCAGACCCAGCCGTCGCCGCGACCGCACCACCGGCTCCAGCAGCACCGAGCCGCCGCCGGGGAGGTCCACCGTGGTCGGCACCGTGATCTCGGGATCGATCGAGCCGATCCGCACGTTCAGGCCGGCCATGTGGAAGATGCGCTTAAGCTGCGCCAGGTTAGCCAGGTAGAACGTGTTGCGGGTGTTGTTCTCGGGGATCACCAGCAGGTTCTTGGCCTCGGGGCAGATCTTCTCGATCGCAGCCATGGCCGACTGCACCGCCAGCGGCAGCATCTCGGGAGTCAGG